>JAQVZR010000204.1 GCA_028708105.1 Desulfoplanes sp.
AAAGAATCCATCAGGTAGCCCTCACCGGTGGCAACGTGCTCATCCAGGGAGAAACCGGCACCGGAAAAGACCTGGTGGCCAAGGGTATCCATAAACTCGGCCCCCGCTGCGACAACCGATTCATGGCCATCAACTGCGGCACCTTCACCGCCGAACTCATGGACAAGGAGCTCTTCGGGCACGAACGCGAGGCATTCACCGGGGCGGGCAAGGGACAATCCGGCCTTTTGGAAGTGGCGGACAAAGGAGTGGTTTTTTTCGATGAGATAGGAGAACTGCCCCTGCATATGCAGGTCAAACTACTCAGGGTCTTACAGGAACGGACCTTCATCCGCGTGGGGGGAACCCAAGAAATTCCTCTTGATATTCAGGTGGTGGCAGCCACCAATTGCAATCTGGCAACCCTGGTAGAACAGGGTGCCTTCCGACGGGATCTCTTTTACCGCCTGAACGTGATTACCCTGACCGTGCCCCCGTTACGGGAACGCAAGGAAGACCTTCCTCTGCTGCTCAACTATTTCCTTGAAAAGCATGCCACTGAAACACGTAGGATCACCCGTGTCTCCCAGAACGCGCTGGATACTCTGCAGGCCTACAGCTTTCCCGGCAATGTACGCGAACTGGAAAATATCGTTGAAAGGGCCCTGGCCCTGGGCGGAGGCGGGGAGGAATTGAGTCAGGATCTCTTACCCGATGAGGTGCGTACCAGCAGGACTACAGCTTTCCCGTCCGGCACAACCTCACACCTCATGACCCTGGACGAAATGGAACGCCATTATATTGCCGATGTCCTGGCCTCTGTGGGAGGAAACAAAACCCAGGCCGCCGCCATCCTGGGCATCGACCGGGTATCTTTGTGGCGCAAACTGAAACGGTTGCATGTGGAAGAGGAATGTGTCTGACCCATTGGATAGTATCCGCCACCTCACTGACGCATCTATTCCGCCACCAGCACAATATCCGCCAACTCGCGCACAGTATCTGCCAAAACGATCTCCACTCCCTGGACAACATCATTTCCCAGACCTTTGATGACCAGATCATTTTTTTGCGGAAAAACAATCTTCCTGATTCCGGCCTGGGACGCAGCCAGAACCTTTTCCCGGACACCTCCTACAGGTAAAATATCTCCCAGCAGTGTCATTTCGCCACTTAAGGCCACGTCCTGACGGACAGCACGCCCGGTAAGCAACGAAAGCAGGGCCACAAAAATCGTTATCCCGGCAGAGGGACCATCCTTACTCACCCCCCCTGACGGAAGATGGATGTGGATGTCCGAAACCTCAAAAAATCCCGGATCTATCCGGTACAGATCAGCATTGCTGCGCAGATAACTGAGGGCAGCCTGGGCCGATTCCCGCAGAACATCCCCCAGGGACCCGGTCAGTATAAGTTGTTTGTTGCCCTTCATCCTGGCTACTTCAACAAAAATAATCTCCCCCCCCGTCTCCGTCCAGACCAGACCGGTAGCCAGACCGACCCTGGGAGCAGTGAGGGCACGGGTACGCGTATAGAATGGAGATCCGAGCAACGCAGCTATCCCCCGTGCATCAAGCGTCTCTTTCCCGCCAGTGCTCCCTCCCTGCTCCACACGCTGACGTGCCAACTTGCGACACAGGCTGGCGATCTTCTTTTCCAATCCACGCAGGCCGGCCTCACGGGTATACCCGAGGATCAAAGAACGTATCCCTTCATCGGTCAAGGTTATGAGCTCCTTGTTCAGCCCGTGACGTTTGAGTTGTGCGGGAACCAGAAACCGGGTGGCAATGGCCTCTTTTTCCTTCAAGGTATAGCTCGAAAATTCAATAAGTTCCATGCGATCCAGAAGAGGAGCCGGTAAATTTTCAGCCATATTAGCCGTGGCAATGAACATCACGCTTGAGAGATCAAAAGGAATATCCAGATAATGATCAACAAAAGCCGCATTCTGTTCCGGGTCCAGAACCTCCAAAAACACCGACGCGGCATCCCCTTTGAAATCCTGGATGATCTTGTCCATCTCATCGAGCATGATCACCGGATTGCGCACCCCGGCTTTTTGGATCTCTGTTAATATACGCCCGGCCATGGCCCCCACATAGGTTCGACGATGCCCTCTGAGTTCCGCTTCGTCCCGGAGACCGGCCAGTGAAAAACGGACGAATTTCCGTTCCAGAGCCTCGGCAATGGCCCGACCGATAGAGGTCTTGCCCGTGCCGGGAGGGCCTGTAAAACAGAGTACCGGACCGTTGAGATGGGATGCCCGTTCCTTGGCATCCATCATATCCCGGACACGCTCCCGAAGCTTGGTCAGATTGACCGGCTTGCTCAGATAGTGATCCGCCCCTTCCTTGAGAGCCGTAACAGCGGTATCCACCGTGGCATACCCGGTAATCATGATCACGCTGGTATCCGGCCATTGTTTACGGATCTGTCCCAGCAGTTGAATGCCGTCCATGCGCTCCATTTTCAGATCGGTAATCACAATATCCGCTGGCTGCTTATGCATATAATAAACGGCTTCGAGACCATTCTGGGCCATGGACACGTCATAGCCATCCTTTTCAAAGACATAGGCCAGATTGGTCCGGGCTATCTCTTCATCATCCACCACCAGGATCTTCGGTCGGCTCGTACCGCGAAGGGTCTTCACAGCCAAAAATTCCAGCACGCGTTCCTTGACCGTGTCCAGTCCCAGATGCCGGGCCTGAAGAATAGCCTGGGCACGGGCCAGATCAAGATTGTCCCGGGTAACTATCTCCCAGGGAAGAGAAAGCAAAAATTCAAGATAGTTGATAGCAATACCGGCTTCGGGTGCAAACCGATCCATTCCGGATAGACGCTCCAGCTCCTGCGTCGCCGTCTCCCGGACCGAAGAGGGGATGGCTGCGGCACGGATTCTTTTCTGAAGGTCCTGGATATGATGAGGAATCAACGGTAGTGTCTCCTTTTCGGGAGACGATTCCGGAACATCAACCTTTGGGCTCAAAGATGCATTTTTTTTAAAAAACATATCAAATCTGTTTGTTAGAAACCCAAGAAAGATTCAACGATCAATACGAAATACGCACAATCAAAAATGGCCCCCACGAACATCGCAAAGCCACGGACCGATACACCCGCAGAATCTGGACCGCTCCGTGCTTCCATGCCCCTGTAACAGCAATGTTTCATGTTGGGCTGGAACCATTGACATCATTATGATGAGACCGCACGCAGAGCTATAAACCACGCCTTCTAACGTTTTTTACCTCATCTTGCATGCCTTTTTTCATTCCCCCATCCGTTGCACTGCTGCAGAATGCAACGCAGGCAGATATACCCCAGCAAAAATGTAATTGACTGTTTTTATATAATAAAAAAATATTTCCGCGACAGCACATACCGTTGCATATCGCAACTACCTATCTGCACCACCAATACTCCGCACAAAATAGCTTATAATTTCATATAATTAAAAACGAATTCAAGTTGGCACGCTCTTTGGTATATACCCGGTATGTTCAAAAAAGAACAAGCATGATGTCACACACGTCGAATACCATCACCCAACATCCACACCCCGAACCCAAGGAGGGCTCATGCCACTCATGACAGGGATTATACGGAGCATGGAACAGCATTACAACAAATTGGTTAAAGTAAACTGTAACACCTGCGATGTAGGCACTTGGGCAATCAACAAATCCGCAGCCACCACACAACAGCCATGGGGAACACAGATGAAATCATTTTTTGCCAGATTCAAAAAGAATACGAACGACTTTGTGCCTTGCAGCACAAACACAGCCACTGCGTATGCATGCAGTGCTTCCGACGACACTTCGACCCAGACCCGCACAAAAATTCTGGTAGTATGCAAATGCCCGGCTTTTTCCGAAGAGATGATGCACTATGCAGCAACCATGGCTTCCAGAACAAAGAGTGAAATTGTAGCCCTTAGTTTGGATGAAAAAGAAAACGACTTTGATCAGTTCCGCACGCAATCCCAGCACAATATCAGACGCTTCGCTCAGGAAGCCAAAAATCTGGGGCTCACATTTTCGCATCTCATTTTCAACGGCCAGGAAGAAAAAGTTCTGGATACGCTGTATGCCCAGGACCAGGGCTATCGCTATGTGATGGATGACATGCCAGCACTGATGGGGAAAACCCATTCCATCCCCGTCTACAGCAGAGTCTCCCTGCGCGTGAGCTAGGTTATCAAACCTGTGCTCAATGCTCAAAGCCGACGTTTTTCTTGAAGGCGCTCATAGGAGCTGCTCATAGCGTATCATGCATGTCGAAAAAAAATAAAAGCTCAGCTTTCTTCCTGGGGCTGGTTCAGGCCAATTCCACGCATGGGTTGAGACAAAAAAATTTTACCATCATAACATATGAATAACGCATTCAACTGGTATATGGCGTTTAAGGAAAGCTAAGCATGAGCCCTGAAATCATGGTAGTCATGGCCGTTCTTGTGCTGGCCATTTTGATGTTTATTTTCGAATGGGTCAGGGTGGACATAGTAGGCATCATCATGATGGTCCTGCTCCCCCTTCTGGGCCTGGTCACCCCCAAACAGGCCATCAGCGGCCTGAGCAGTAATGCCGTCGTGTCTATTATCGCCGTAATCATCATTGGCGCCGGACTGGATAAAACAGGGGTCATGAATTCCGTTGCCC
>JAQVZR010000004.1 GCA_028708105.1 Desulfoplanes sp.
GCTATCCCCAGCCAGCCATGAAATGGGTTCATGGAGCCTGCAATTTTGCTACCCATGTCAAAGCAATCGTTGACAAGTCCGGGAAGGTCAAGATCAATCCGCTGAAAGCTTCCAAGCGCGCAGCTCACGGACGTTAAATCAAGCACACCAATCCATACGCACTATCCGGCAGGGATCTCCCTGCCGGATTTTCATTCCATCCGCACACCTCCTATCCGCCCCGCGACCCGTCGCCACCCAGGGACAAAGGATCCATTATGTTGCAAACACTTCTTGATCATATTGCCGGTCAGCAGGACGAACTCATCGACCTGCAGAAACATCTCGTTGCCATTCCAGCTCTTGGTCCCTCCAACGGAGGGCAGGGCGAAAAAGCCAAAGCCGCTTTTCTTCGAGACTATCTGAAAAAAATCAATATCGAGAATGTTTCGGAAATCCATATCCCGGATACGAGGGTTGCATGCGGTTACCGCCCAAGCATTGTGGCCAGAATTGCAGGCAAGGACAGCACCAGAACCTTATGGATCATCGGACATATAGATATAGTCCCTGCCGGCGACGAGACATTGTGGCGCACACCTCCCTTTGAACTGCATCGGGACGGCGACCTGATTTTTGGTCGGGGCGTGGAGGATAACCATCAGGGGCTGACCGCCGCTCTGCTAGTGGGTAAAGGACTCATGGACCTGAGCATTGTTCCGGACATCAACCTTGGACTTATTTTTGTGGCTGATGAAGAAACAGGCAGCAAATATGGACTGGACGCCATTATCGATAAGCATCCGGAACTGTTTGCCCCGACGGATCTTTTTCTGATCCCGGACAGCGGGGTGCCTACCTCGGACATGATCGAAATTGCGGAAAAAAGCCAACTCTGGGTTAAAGTGACCGTCACTGGCAAACAATGCCACGCATCCACACCCCAGGAAGGCATCAACAGCCTGCGAGGAGCAGCAGCCATGATCCTGGCTGTTGACGAAATGCATCAAAAATTTTCCGCCAGTAATCCCCTGTTTTCTCCACCTATATCGACATTCTCCCCAACCAAAAAAGAGGCCAATGTCGACAACATAAACACCCTCCCAGGCAAAGACGTCTTCTATATTGATTCCCGGATTCTTCCCGAATACCCCATCGATACGGTCCTTGAGGAACTGGAACGCATCAGTGACCGGGTTGGACGGGAATATCAGGTGGCCATATGCTGCGAAACCGTGCAGCGTGAAGACGCAGCTCCCCCGACGGACCCCAACAGCGACTTTGTTCGTGGACTGGCCGCAGCCATCAAAAAAATTTACAAGGTTGAAGCTACCACCCAGGGAATCGGCGGCGGCACAGTGGCCGCGATTCTACGCCGTAAAGGCTATCCGGCCATTGTCTGGAGCACACTGCTCAACTACGCCCACCAGCCCAACGAACGCGCATCCCTGACCAACACCCTCAAGGACTCTCAGGTCATGGCCTGTATGCTGTTTAACTAGTGTTTGGCAAAGAATGCATCCCCATCTGCTGCGAAAAGTGAATTCTTAGCGAGCTGGCGAGGTTAGACGATCTTACGCTTTTTGTACTGCGGAATGTTGGAATCCTCATGTACACGCGTACACTGCGATTTCAACATTTTTTTTGCGCCCTGCATATGAACACATTTTCATCCCAACCCACCTTTTCGTTCAGGCATTCCCAAATATATGAAACCATCTCCTCCGGAAACCTTTGATCTCATCGTAGTTGGTGCTGGCCACGCCGGTTGTGAAGCAGCCATGGCCGCTTCACGCATGGGCTTGTCCACGTTGCTGATCACCAACAATATTGACCGAATCGGTCATCTGTCCTGCAATCCTGCCATTGGTGGACTTGCCAAGGGGCATATGGTTCGGGAAATGGATGCCCTGGGTTCCATGATGGGCCTGTGGGCCGATCAGGGCGGTATCCAGTTCAGGATTCTCAATACCCGCAAAGGTCCGGCAGTTCGGGCATCACGTGCCCAGATCGACCGTGAAGTTTATATGCAGGTAGTCAAAGGCGATATCTTTTCCCAGAAGCATCTTTATGTCCGCCAGGCAATGGCTGAAGAGATCCTGGTACGCGATGGCAGAATACAGGGCATAAAGACCCTGATCGGGGAAATCATTCGAGCCCGAACGGTTCTTCTGACCACAGGGACCTTCATGCAGGGCCTCATCCATATCGGCCTGGCCCATTATCCGGGCGGACGATTTGGCGATCCTGCAAGTATGGGACTGTCCGCAAGCCTTCGAGCGGCGGGCATTGAGCTTGGTCGACTGAAAACAGGTACTGTCCCCCGTCTGCTCAAAGAAAGTGTTGATACAGCCGGACTGGAAATCCAATACGGAGACAATCCCCCCAAGCCTTTCAGTTTCCATTCGCCGGGAATTCACCTCCCCCAATTACCTTGTCATGTTACCTACACCAATGAACGAACCCATGAGGCCGTCCGTAAAGGTTTTGACCGCTCGCCCCTCTCTCAGGGGGTGATCAAAGGGACCGGGGCACGGTATTGTCCATCCATCGAAGACAAGGTGGCCCGTTTTCCTGAAAAACCCCGGCATCAAATTTTTATTGAACCCGAAGGGATCAACAATCCCGAGGTGTATCCCAACGGAATTCCCACAAGTCTGCCCCTGGACATCCAAAAAGAGATGCTCAAAACCATACCCGGTCTCGAACAAGCCATCATCGTTCGCCCAGGATATGCCATTGAATACGACTTTATTCCCCCGACCCAGCTCAAACCTACCTTTGAAACCAAGGCAGTCTCCGGCCTCTACCTCGCAGGCCAAATCAATGGTACGTCCGGATATGAAGAAGCTGCAGCCCAGGGCTTGTGGGCGGCCATCAATGCCTGCTGTGCACTCCGGGGAGAAAAACCCTTTCTCCTTTCCAGGAATCAAGCCTATATGGCCGTATTAGCAGACGACCTGGTGACCAAGGGGACCAATGAGCCTTACCGCATGTTCACCTCGCGAGCCGAATACCGGCTATTACTGCGCGAAGGCAATGCCGACCTGCGCCTGACACCCATTGGCCGCGACCTTGGCCTGGTTGGCGATGAACAATGGAATCTATTTTCGCGCAAAAAAAAACAGATCGACGAAATATTGGAAGCCATGTCTTCCATCAGCCTGCGACCAGATGCGGCCACGTGTGAGGCGCTCAAAACCTTGGGGGTCACTCCGCCCAAAAAAAGCGTCTTTCTCGCCGATATTCTCAGACAGCCCGGCATAACCATCAAGCACCTTGCTTCCTTTTGTCCACAGCTTGAGGCCATGCAGGAAGACGCTCTGGAAGAGGCTGAAATTCAGTGCAAATATGCCGGATACTTGGTCCGCCAAGAAGAATTGGTAGCCCGGTTTACCAAATTGGAACAAATCGTCATTCCTGAAAATACTTCGTACACCGATATTCCCGGACTTTCCCGGGAAGTCGTGGAGAAGCTTACCCGCATCACCCCGCATACTCTCGGCCAGGCAGGCAGAATCTCCGGCATCACACCGGCGGCCATATCCTGCCTGGAGATTTTTCTCAAAAAAACCGGAGTGATCTAAAAAATTCCTGAACAAGCAATGTGCATGGATACCCATGAGTTCGTGCATTCCCTGTCTGCACCTCGAACAGCCCTGAATCAATATGCTTGATTCAGGGCTGTTTTACCCTTTTCAAGATTCCCGTTAGAGGATATACATGCCTCATGAGCGCAACATTTATCTCCACCCTGGGTTCAAAAGCAGTGGACAGTATCGGGATGTGGTTTGTCATTGGCACCATCCTGCGTAGAACATTGCGAAGCACCCTACGGCTGGAGTTCCTCAATCATGCCGTATTCCGGGTCATTATCCGCCAGATATACTTTACAGCCTTTCAGGCCATTCCCATCGTATGCGCAACGGCTCTGGTTCTTGGCACCATTACCGTTAATTACCTGCTCCATTTTCTCACCAATCTGGGTGCATACGATCAAATCGGGAAATATCTGATCATAGTGATCACCCAAGAGCTTGCCCCCCTGACCTGTACCATGATTCTGTTGTTACGTTCCGGCTCCGCAGTACTTTCTGAAATAGCTCTCATGAAAATCAATAGAGAGATGGATACGCTGTCCATGCTAGGCATACGTATCGAAAACTATCTCTACCTGCCCCGGATTCTGGCTTTCAGTATTGCGGGCCCCAGCTTGACCATCGTCTTTTCCCTGGTTGCCATTTTAGGAGGATATTTCACTCTGGGATATTTCCATAATATTACCTTTAACAACTATATCGATCAGATAAGCTATGCCGTTGATCTCAGAAGTATTATCTGTTTCATACTCAAACCCTATTGCATGAGCCTTGCAGTAGTCCTTATTGCCATTGAAAAAGGCATCACCGTTCGTAATGCCTTTACCGAGGTGCCCATCAAACTGATCCGGGGCATGATGCATACCGCTGGCTGCCTGATTTTTATTGAAATGACATTCAACTTTTTTTAGGCAGATCTGACCATGACCATTTTCCACCATTACGCTCCCTTGCTCATGCAAGAAGACAATCTTGTGATCACCGCGAACAATGAACCTGCCCTGAATGAGCTCTCTTCGATGGTTGTGCAGGATACGAGCAAGATAGGGATCATTGGAGATGAATTTCCTTTCATTTCCAATCTGAACCTTCTGGAAAATATCACTCTTGGAACCATGTATCATCAAAACATCCCGTTGGCACAGGCCCGGCAAGACATCCAGCCATCAATAAACGCCTTGAACATGGAACACACGCTGGGACGTCGCAAAGAAATGCTTTCGCCAAAAGAACTCATCTTAAGCCAGATTCTGCGCGGTATATCCTGCGGCAACAGCATTTTATTCATGCTCTCACCCCCAACCATTCTGACGGATACCGTTATCCATGCCGTTGCCATGGTTCCTCATCCGTTGAAAATATGGATTGCCTGCCATATCAAAGCGGCAGCGGCATACGATTATCTCAGATTTACAACTTTCAACATCGACGGGTAAGCGTTTATGGCTCAAGAATATAAAACCATGGAATTCCGGGTGGGGATATTCCTGATTACGGTTCTCGTGGCCATCCTCGCCATTATCGTCTATGTTGGAATCCAGAATGACCTGTTTGCCGACAAAGTAACCTATTATGTAAGCAGCAATACCGGTGAAAATATCGAACGGGGAATTCCCGTGCGCGTATCCGGATTCAAAATCGGCAATGTCCAAAAGGTGTATCTTGATAATGTAGGGAATATCAAAGTGGAGCTGGAAATTCTGGAACGGTATCAAAAATGGATCCGCAAAGACTCCAAGATTATTTTGGACCAGGAGGGCATTATCGGGAATTCATATTTCAAGCTCATTCCCGGCAGCGACACAAGCCCGATGCTCAAAGAAGATGCAATCATCAAGCTTTCCAAAGTAGCTGGCCTCAATGAACTGATTCAGGATGCCGAACCCGTCATCAAAAATCTTAAAGAAATTGTGGCTAACATCCGTGATATTACGAACAGTTTTTTGGATAAAAAAGGACAAGTGCAATCCATCCTGACGAATACGGAACAAATATCAGAACGGATTCTGAGAAATAAAGGCATGCTTTATTACCTGACAGAAGATCCACGCCCCGTGGACCAGCTTAACTCCATTTTGGCCAGAACCGACCATGCGGTACAAAGTATCGACCGACTGGTGCAAAATTCAACGGCCAGAATCAACGATCTGCAACCCATTCAGGAAGAACTGGTCAACATTCTCAAAGAAGGGCAAACCTTCATTACCAGCCTTGACTCCATCCGGGCCGAGCTCTCACCGACCCTTGCCAATGCCGCTCAGATCAGTGAGAATGTAAAAAATGCAACCACTGACCTGGTCCAATTGCGCCGCCAGGGAGAATACACCATCAGACTTGGCACGGAACTTTTGCAGCGGCTCAAGGAAACCTGGCCTTTTGCTCGTGGAAAAATGGAACAAAACATAACCTATCCGGCACCATGACCGAACAACTGCGCCCCCGACGCTCAATAATGGCAGCGACACGTTGCATACGCCTTCGTCACCTGACTTTTGGCCTGCTGATCTGCCTTGCGTGTGGAGCATGCACCATGCTGCAGAAGACACCTGCTCCCTACGCTCCACCGGACAGACTGACCCTAGCGGCATCCCTGCGCCAGGATTTTGTGCAGGAATTTCTCGCAGGCAGGTGGTGTGCTGCCCGGGTCCTCTTTCTTCAAGCCCAAGAATATTATCTCCGTCAGGATGATTTCTGTTCCGTGGCCCAAACATATGTACTGGCCTACAAACTCCATGCCTACCTCGGGGTTAAATTTCCTCATCTCCTTGACAAAGCGATGAATTTTGCTCAGCAGGGGCTGGATTGCACAACAGACATCCTTGATACGGAAGGACAACCGCTTGCGGGGGAACAGGACAAAGCAATGAACGCCCTGCTTGACGCCCATGCCTGGCCAACCATTTTCACCCAGCTCAACCACAAACGAGATCCGCTTTTTGCATCAGTCTATGCTCGCAAGGCTGCCAGGAAGGCCCTGCAAACGACCCCACAATGGTCCATAAAATTTCTGGAACTGGCCCATAACATTGACAGCCGCCAGGGTTGGGTACTCTTTCTCATCCAAGACTGGAAACTCCAACGGACTATTGAATCAAATCCTCAACGCCAAACGTGGATAGACCAACGGATTGCCACCTTGTACGACCTTATTGAGCCTTGCGAACAGCCCTTTTCCGGGCCAGATAATATATGACACCCCACATACAACTAATTATTTTTTCAGAACAATTCAAAAATTCCTTTGCATCCACTGGAATAAATCAGGATCTTGTCACCTTATTGATCTGGGTCCTGGGCAGCACCATGGTTATTTTGGAGTGCGGCATCGTCGTTCGTGTCATACAACACAGACTCCGACCCCCAAAGCACATTGGCAATATTGAAGATACAAAAAAAATCATCAACCTTCTGGGAACATGCCTGCAAAAACGTAGCCGGTTCGAAATAACCTTTTGGGAAAAAATTATCCACGGACAGGGCATTTATTGTTCCCTGCTCTCCGTTGCTGCCAAGGAACTTCTGTTTGCAATTCCAGGATATGTAACTTCTAGGTTAGCCTGGGGCGGCCGTCCCATAGAAGCATATTTTTCCCTAACGTCCACAACAACCCCCACCTACTACACTTTTACCTCCCCTGTTTTGGCCCTTACCCCCAAAACGAACAAGGCATCATAAAACCATGCGCATAACCCTGCCTCTATCAATCCGACGGGGACAACGCCGCATGCATGATCTCCTCGGGAAAATTTGCGTATTGTTCCGGGATACGATCAGCAAAGGACTCTCTCTTGGCATTCAATTTGTCATGCAGGGCAACATTGGCAACAAAACGCAAAAATACATAACCTGAAAACCCATCCGCACGGATGAAGGATTAGCGGACGTAGGCAACGGGATTTTTACGCAACATTTGACGCTCTTTCGGCAGGAAGAAAGGCAGGACGATGATGATAACGATGAAAATGATACGTAACTGACGATACGTTGCAGGGTGTATAGATGGACCAAAAACCAAAATGGATCAGGAGCCAGCGGGTGCCCCCCAGCATTCTGCTTGCTTGTTGATTTTTTTCTCTATAGTTTTATCAGATACTTTTTTTCAATGCACAACATAAGGAGAACGGATGGAAGACGGCCCAGAACATAGAAATTTCTGGAATAAACTCCAAAAACTTTTTGGGCAACGCCAGGATACACCCATCGAAGAGGCCATTATGGAGGCCAATGAAGATGGAGAAATCGAAAATGACGAGGTTTCCATGCTGCTCAATGTCCTACACTTGGACACCAAACTGGTTACAGAAATAATGATTCCCAGGACAGAAATGGTCTGTGCTGAAGAAAATGAATCACTCAAGGATATAGCCAATCTGATCATCGAAAATGGCCATTCCCGGATTCCTATCTATCGCCAGAGCAAGGACAACATTATCGGCCTGATCCATGCCAAAGATCTTCTGCCTTTTTTTGTGCACCCGGAAACACAAAAAGCCGATCTGACAAGTATCCTCCGGTCAACGCTGTTCATTCCAGACACCAAAAATGTTCGTGATATCCTTTTGGAATTTCAAGCAAAGAGTCTTCATATGGCCATAGCATTGGACGAATATGGTGGTACGTCCGGTCTGGTTACCTTAGAAGATGTACTGGAAGAAATCGTCGGGGAAATTGAAGATGAGTATGATACGCCCAAACCAGATGCGATTCAGGAGATCGAAGAAAATAAGCTGCTTATCTCTGGCCGGACTTCACTGGATGCGATCAAGGAAGAATGCGGCATTGATTTGATTTCCGACCAGGTTGAAACTATTGGCGGCTTTTTATGCGAACAGGCAGGTAAGGTACCTCAGCGGGGAGAATCTCTGACTATTAAGGACCATATTTTTGAAATCAAAGAGGCGGATAAGAAGCATATCCTCTGGGTTATTGTCATGCCCGCCAAAAAGTCACAAGATGCTCACATCCAGTGAACACCGGTTGCTGATCACCGGTCCCAATAAAAAAGGTCATATTTTCGTGTATTGCCTTACAGCGCAGCCACTATGCCCATAATCTATCGTCCCCAAGCATTCTCATCCCGTACTTTTTTGGGCCTCACAACCCTTGTTGCCGTAATAGGAGCATGGTTTGGGTTTACCAACCCTATTCTTCATCTACCGCTGCTCATTTTTCTGTTTCCCATGGCACTGGCTTTTACCGCATATACGTCAGTGTCACACGCCCAGGCAGGAAAAAGGGGCTGGATTATCGGCATGGCGGTCTCCACAAGCTGTCTGTACTGGGTGATCATTCCCGTCCATCAATACGGGCACATCCCTCTTATGCTCGCCCTTCCCTGCCCCTTTCTTCTAGGATCTTTTCTAGGATTATACGCTTCTGTATACACGCTGGCCTTGTTCCATCTTCGCTCGCGCCTCGCGTGGCCATTACTGGGTCTTTTTTCCGGAACACTCTGGGCAAGCCTTGAAATACTGCAGGGGTGGCTGTTAACAGGCTTCCCCTGGCTGACGTTACCGTCAGCCCTGAGCATTTGGCCCGAGGCTATTCAAACGGTCCGCTATGTGGGTTCGTATGGTCTCGCCGGTGTCATGGCCATGGTGGCCTTATGGGGAGTCCAAGGATTCTGGAAAAAACAAACCATGGGAGGGATTATCCTGGTCCTCGGTCTGTGTGCATTGCCAGCCGTCTTTCCATCTCCCCAACCGCACAAGGGCAAACCGGTACGGACCATTATCGTGCAGGGCAACATCAATCAGGACCACAAATGGGACCCCGCATTCCAACATACGACAGTCAACACGTATGATCGTCTTTCAAGACTCAACGCCCGGGACAATGCAACGGATCTGATAGTCTGGCCTGAAACAGCAATGCCCTTCTATTTCCAAGAAGAAACAGCATTCCGACTTCAGATTGCATCCCTTGTGCGGGATAAAAATATTGTGCTCATAACCGGGGCACCGGGTTATACGCTCACCCCCAAAACATCTCCGCCGGGCTATAAATTGTATAACAGGGCCTTCCTTGTAACCCCCGAAGGTCGTTGCACAACATGGTACGATAAACGTCATCTTGTTCCCTTCGGTGAATATGTCCCCTTTGGAAATCTGATCCCTATGATCAGAAAAATAGTTATCGGTACGACGGATTTTTCTCCAGGACAAACAAGTACACCTCTTCGCTACAAAAATTTAGCGTTGGGAACACTCATTTGCTATGAAGCCATTTTCCCCGATCTGGCCCAGGAAGATGTGAACAATGGAGCTACTATTCTGGTCAACATCAGTAACGACACATGGTTCGGAAGATCTTCAGCCCCTGCTCAGCATTTGAATATCAGCGTCTTGCGTGCGGCAGAGCAAAACCGATATCTCATCCGGAGTACCAATACCGGTATATCTGCATTTGTTGACAATTACGGCCATATCCTCAATACTTCTCTATTGTTCAAGGAACAGGCTCTCCTATGGGACACGGTGTATCCGATGACGGAGACCACCTTTTATCACCGGCACTATACGGTCATCCACTGCGGTTTTCCCATTATCGCGCTGCTCATTGGTCTGCCAGCCTGGTTTAGGAGAAACAAGCGAGCCATCTTTACGGGCACACAGACAGCAGGCCAATCTGCGGCCTTCTTTACGTAGATAATATACCCGCCAACGATACCGCAGCCCCCGTGCACGGGTACTCAATCCACCCACAACACCATTAAGAATACTATGCTCCAATTCGCAGATTTAAAAAACCAATGTACGGATCTTATCAAATCCTTTGCATCCATCTGGGGGCGTCTTTGACCTCGGGACAAAACGCGAACGCCTTCTGGAAATTGAGGCTCAGCTCTCCCAACCAGGTGCATGGGATTCACCGGAGATACTGACTCCTATCCTGCAGGAAAAAACACAGCTTGAGGAAGAAATAGACAAGTGGATGACGCTGGAGAAAGCAAAAAAAAATACCCTTGAATGGCTGGAACTTGCAAACGAGGATAAAAGCGAAGAAACGCTGACGGTTCTACAGGAAGAACTCTCTCATCTGGCCCACCAACTCCGCCTTGCGGAGATGGAGACCCTGCTTTCCGGTCCCCAGGACGGGGCCCCGGCGATCCTTGAAA
The DNA here is from genome assembly GCA_028708105.1 of Desulfoplanes sp. Taxonomy (GTDB): domain Bacteria; phylum Desulfobacterota; class Desulfovibrionia; order Desulfovibrionales; family Desulfomicrobiaceae; genus Desulfoplanes. Next base: position 10,696 of record JAQVZR010000004.1, read on the forward strand.
TCCATCCAGGAGCAGGCGGAACCGATTCCCAGGACTGGGCCGAAATACTTCTTCGAATGTACAAACGTTGGACCGAAGCCAAGGGCTTTACACTCGAGTTTTTAAACTACATCCCAGGAGATGAAGCCGGCATTAAAAGTGTCACTCTTCAGATCACCGGCCCCAACGCCTATGGTCTGCTCAAGGGAGAAAAAGGCATCCATCGACTCATCCGCATCTCTCCATTTGATACATCAGGCCGCAGACATACGTCCTTTGCATCCGTTGATATCTGCCCCCAAATCGGTCAAGATATAGAAATAGAGATACGTGACGAAGACCTGCGGATCGATATTTTTCGATCAAGCGGTCCTGGCGGACAGCACGTCAATAAGACAAGTTCGGCGGTTCGGATTACGCATCTGCCAACCAATATCGTTGTCCAATGCCAAAATGAACGGTCCCAGTTCAAGAATAAAGACACGTGCATGAAAGTTTTGCGAGCACGTCTCTATGAGCAGGAACTGGAGAAAATAGAACGGAAAAAACAGGCCGAATATGCTTCCAAAAATGCGATCGCCTGGGGGAGCCAAATCCGGACCTATACCCTCCATCCCTATCGCCTAGTCAAGGACCACAGGACAGGAATGGAGGTCAGCAATGTGGATGCAGTTCTCAATGGGGAACTTGACGGATTGATACAAGGCTATCTCCTTTTTCTTCACGAACAAAAGAAACACTAGAGCAGACCGTCAATGCGTAACGAGCTGCAAAAACTTTTTGATGATCTGGAACATCTCAATGGCCGCATAGCATAGTCTGCAAAAACAGCAGACAGGTCACGACCAAACGAACCAGCTCTAGCCCTGGTCAGAATAATCAAGGGCATGACGCCTGAAACATGGGAAAAGATGTTCGGCCATGAGCAGTTTCCTCATCGGTCCGCCGTCAAAACCCGCTGCTCAAGTGGGCTCCCGACAGTCCGGCGGCATGCAACATCAAGACTATTGCCCAGGCGTTGCACCGACAACACACAGCTCTTATATGCAATTTTATTGCGAAATCTCCCATTCTGCGGACAAAAAACTAAGCCACGCTTTTTCCCAGAATGCCCGGCAAAACGGTTCCCATCGCCCTTCTAAAAGGGAAAAAATAAAACAACGTAAAAATGTTCGACATTTTTTGTAAAAATACTTGACCTTCTCTTTAATTATCAGCAATGTTTATATATATTTTGTCCAGTCTAAGGCCAGTTTTCTCCTCACGCAACTATTCAGCCAGGAGGCGATCTCGTGAACAAAAGCGAATTGATCAAAACATTATCTGAAGAAAACAATATCTCCATGGAAGAAGCCGTTATCGTGGTGAATACCTTTTTTGACTCCATCCGGGAAGAATTGGTACAGGGCAACAGAGTCGAAATCCGAGGGTTTGGAAGTTTTAAAATCAAGGAATATGAAGGTTATCAGGGACGTAACCCTAAATCAGGCAAACAGGTAGCTGTCCAACCGAAAAAACTTCCGTTTTTTCGACCAGGTAAAGAACTTAAAGAATATCTCAATAAATAACTGGCTGATATAATTTATGATGTCTTTTCGGATTTTTATTTGTACGCTTTTCTTTATTGTTACATTGGGAAAAACAGGATCGGCCAAGCCGCTTCTAACAGTCCTTTATACTGCCAACACGTGGGGTTACCATAACCCATTGCGTGCCTGAGGAGGAAAAACCCTTGGAGGGATGGCCCGGCGGGCCACTATTTTTTCAAAATACAACGACACTATCAATACGTTGCGGATCGCCGGTCCTTACGAGTTCAATAAATGGGATGGCAGTAGTAACTTGCCTGACAGATATGACGATCCCCTTTTCCAGGGATACACAGCCCTTGGTTATTCACTGGGCATCCTTGGCCATGAGGAAACACACGCCGCACATTTTTTCCAAAGAAACCAGCCGGGATCGTGGGTTTCTTTATCCGCGCACCCGACGGTGCAATATATCCCCACCCACGACGGAAAAATAGCAGTGGTGATTTTTCCTGACGTCCAAAAAATACAAACAGTTTCCAAAGCCATGTTCTTGGATGTACAAAACGTTATCAAGACACTTCGCGCTGATTCCGATATAAAATTGATCATCGGCATCAGCCCTTGGGGTAGACAGCAAGAACAAAAATTTTTAGATTCTCATGCAGAGGGTTGCGATGTTCTGCTGGGAAGTGGACCTGGCGCCGGGCTCACCTCTTCCCTGAGCCCAAACCACCAGACATTATGGGTACGAGCCTATAGCAAAGGGCGAACCGTAAGTATGTTGCAAATTGAACATTTTCCATCCCGTACGGCAAAATTTTCTTGGCGGATCGGAAAAAATATTACATCCAACCTTCTTGTTCTTAACGAAAAAGTGCAGGCAAATTCAGCCATGCAAAAAATATTGGCCCCGCTGGATACCCAGGCAAAAAGATCAGAATCTCCTCGCAAAACCTCCTGCGGCCACTAACGTTAGATACCAACCACGGGCAACCCCGATCAGGACGCAACACATGACATCCTCCCAGGCGCAGACCGTTCCCTTCTATAAAATGCAGGGTAGCGGCAATGATTTTATTCTCTTTGACAACCGATCTCTGAGACTCCCCACTTCATCCATGCAACGCTGGGCACAAAAACTTTGTGCCAGGGCATTCAGCATTGGTTCGGACGGACTGATTTTTATCGACCACCCTCCCGTAGGCAGTTCCCTGGATTACATCTGGCATTTTTATAATGCAGACGGGTCAAGGGCAGAGATGTGCGGCAATGGATCACGATGTGTAGCCAAATTGGCGTATAAACTAGGTATCGCCGGGGAATCCCAGACCTTCGGAACCGATGCAGGTCCCATCCGGGCAACCATCCTGCCGGAGATAAACGAAGTCAAAGTTCAGCTTACAAAACCTTCCGAAGAGCAATTACACCTCACCATCACCAAAGACAGCGGTGAAGAGATGGACGTACATTTTATAAACACCGGCGTCCCCCATGCCGTCCTTTTCGCCAATGATGTCAAAAAGGTGGACGTCGCTCAAATGGGCAAATCAATCAGGTACAATCCTCAATTTGCACCGGCAGGGACCAATGTAAATTTTGTCCAGATTCAGGACAGAGAGCATATTCTTTTGCGCACCTACGAACGCGGCGTTGAAAATGAAACGTATGCCTGCGGCACGGGAGCGAGTGCGTCCGTATACATAGCCCATGCCCTGGGGAAATGTTCAGAACATGTGGCGGTTACGACTACAGGAGGAGAAAGCCTCACAGTCCACTTGGAGAACAGCGATGTGTTTCTCCAAGGACATGCGCAACTGGTCTATACCGGTCATTTTCAACCCCAAGCCCTTGGCTTGGAAATCCCTGAATAATGAAAACATATGCGTAATTTCGTCCAATCATTTTCTCGTAGCGTACCGCTACCAGTGATTTCTTACTTTATCTCCAAAGGGAGGAACTGATGGAATGTAAAGGCGCACTGACCGCCCTTGTAACTCCGTTTAAAAACGGAGCAATAGATGAACAGGCCTACCGCAACTTCATTGAGTGGCAGATTGAATGCGGCATCAACGGCGTGGTTCCCTGCGGCACCACGGGGGAATCCGCGACCTTGAGTCACGCCGAACACAAACAGGTTATCCGTATCTGTATTGATCAGGTCAAGGGGCGGGTGCCCGTCATCGCGGGATCAGGTTCCAATAACACTGTTGAAGCCATAGAACTCACCAAATTCGCCAAAGCAGCTGGTGCCGATGGTGCGCTCATGATCACCCCTTACTATAATAAGCCCACTCAAGAAGGCCTCGTAGCCCACTTCAAGGCCATAGCCCATGAAGTCTCCATGCCGTTTATCGTCTACAATGTTCCCGGGAGAACCGGTACCAATCTGCTCCCCAAAACCCTCGGCCGTATGGCCCGGGAAATCCCGGAAGTTGTTGGTGTCAAGGAAGCCACAGCTGATTTAAAACAGGCTGCTGAAATCGTGGAGATATGCGGAGAAGATTTCACCTTACTTTCGGGGGATGATTTTACCATTCTTCCCTTTCTCGCTCTGGGCGGCAAAGGGGTCATCTCGGTAATATCCAACATCGAACCAGCCAAAGTCAGTCAGATGTGCGCGGCATGTCTGAAGAACGATTGGATACAGGCAAGAAACCTCTTTTATAACCTGAGTCCACTAACCCGAGCCATGTTTCTTGAATCCAACCCCATTCCAGTCAAAACAGCGGCAGCCTTGATGGGTAAAATGGAACCAACCCTGCGTCTGCCCATGTATCCTCTGTCCAAGGAGCATACTCTGGAACTGGAAACATTATTAAAACAACGCAAACTGATATAGTACCTTATACTCCATAGAGTGACTATCACAAAAGTAGAGAGGGTGAAGCAGCGCGCTAAGCGTTGCTTCACCCTCTTTCTTATATAGTCACATCCACGAATCCTGTTCTCACGTATCACATCAAGAGAACAGATAAAAATTTCTGGATCTCTCCTGCTTTGCCCTTTCAGGATAACCGCCATAATTTGTCCTCAATGCAGGGGCGTCTTGTATCCATTTCCAATCGTTCCAGACACTACTCAGTGCTTTAAAATCCTGGCAGATCACCGGATAAATGGCCGATCACCAGAGATATACATCAGATAGTTATGTCCTCAAGCTGAGAAAAAAATCTCCAGCCCTTTGTTCCGACCAATAAACATTCTCTCTCCCTCGCAAATGAAAACCCACATGACCGCCATACATTGGAATTTCCAAAAATACATTGGGACTGGCCTCTGCTTCCCTCCAAGGATAACAGGACGGGGATAAAAAAGGATCATCTTTGGCCTGAACAACAAGGGATGGCACGCAAATGGAAGACATAAACGGCTTGCATGAGGACTGGGCATAATAGTCGGCAGCATCCAGGAACCCGTGGATCGGTGCGGTATATCGGTCATCAAAGATCTGAAATGTTCTGATCCCCTCCAGCCCCTCTGTATCAAAAAGCTCAGGGAACATCGTCGCCTTGATCTGCACCTTGTGGCGAAGTCCCTTCATAAAGTATTTCATATACAGACAATTGACTGGTCTATCCATGACCTCTGCCGACCCAGCTAGGTCACATGGCACAGAAAAAACAGCGGCTCCCTGCACCTCAGGCGGAATAATGCCCGGGTTCTCCCCTAGATATTTCAAGGTCTGGTTGCCTCCCATGCTGAATCCCACCAGAAAAATCCGTCGGTATCCGTTATGTATCCCATGGAGAATGACAGTATGCAAATCATCTGTGACGCCGCTGTGATATAAACGCGGCAGACGGTTGGGCTGACCGGAACAACCTCTAAAATTAAGACAGATGGCATCAAAACCGATCCGATTCATCTGCCTGGCCATGCCCAATGGGTATTTTTTTCTAGCATTCCCTTCCAGGCCATGACTGATAACCACCAGCGTATCAGCATGGTTTTCGGGACACTCATGCCAGTCGATATCCAAAAAATCCCCGTCTGGTGTTTCCAAGCGTTCCCGGCGGGGAAACGTTGGAGGCACGGTGCGGAATAACGTGGGATAGATCGTATGCATATGCCCATTGGTCAATGGCAGAACAGGATGATACGCAGGAACCGGCAAAATAGGCATCGGAGAGGAGTCCTTAGATTGGTGTATAAACCGCGAACAGACGCAGGCGGATCTTGATTAAACAACCATGGCCGCACAACTTCTCAGCTACAGCAAAAAAAATGTTCCCAGAACAGATACTGAAGATATGTAAGCAAATTAATCCACCCAACAGGTTTGCGCAATTGTGAAAAAAGGGCTCACTGAGGATTCAATTCCTCTGGAGCCCATGCGACCATTTTATGCTCAACCTTCAGAGGCAGCTACTTTTTACCGCTATTCATCAACACATAACCAACCAAAAGGATAAACAATGAAATAAGAAGAAAATGTATGAACATATCCTTCTGGATCGCGCCCCAGATGATATATAAAGATCCGGCGCCGGCTAGAAACGGGCAGACAAAACGGCTGAATCCACCCAGATCAGTAAATTTCCGCATGACCCAAATGTAGATGGAAATATAGATCACGTACAAAAAAGCGATAGGCAGCTCAGAAATATCCATGAACTGCCCCCACCAGCCAGCAAAATTACCGTACCATACCCCCAGCCACATCATGGACAGGATGTAACCGATACGAGCAGAATGGATGGTACTGTTGGTGTGGGGATTCACGACACTGAAGAATTCAGATTTGGGTCCCAGATTTCTGGAGGCAATGGAATACATGCCCCGTGCGGAGCCCATGATCAACCCGTTCAATGTTCCCAGACAAGAAATAATGACGAAGACCGTCAATAACGTACCACTCACTCTGCTAAAGATCAGAGCGATGACATTTACGGGAGCGGCATCCCCGGCTGCGATAACTTGATCGTTGGTCAATACACCTGAGATACCCAGATAATAGAGCATATAAATGACAACAACGGCAATGGTTCCGAAAACAAGTGCCCTGGGCAGCGTTTTTTTGGCGTCGCGCAGTTCCGCATTGATACAGGTCGCAATAATCCATCCCTCATAAGCGAAGGCTGTGGACAATGTGGCCACAGCCAGACCGCCGCCGCCATCTCCTACGCTCTGAGCGCATTGGACAAAATTCTGCAGGGTCTGCCCAGTCTTAAGTCCGTAAATGGCACCCACTATGGCCACAAATCCCAGGGGGATCAATTTGATGACCGTTGACGTAATCTGCCATTTCCCAGCCAGGACCGGGGAATAATAATTAAGAAGGAAAAAACCCGTAAGATATACAACCGACAATTTCCACACGCTGTCCGGATAAGCAATAAGCCCCGCAGTATAGTTGGCAGATACCCAGGCCAGGACAGCCACCAATGTGGGATAATAAATAAAATTCATGAACCACGCGACCATATACCCGGCCTTTTGGCCGTACGCCTCTTCAAAATAGTCCACAACACCATTTACGCGTTCAATGCGTGTGGCAATTTTTGAAAACACATAGGCCGTGACAACCATAATCGAACCACCAATCAGCCATGCCAGCAATGCCGTGGACAAATCTCCGCCGGACGCCTTGAGAACATCATCAGCCTTAAAAAATACCCCCGAACCAATGACAATACCCACAACCATGGCAGTTGCTGTCCAGAAACCATACTTTTTTTGAAGATTTTCCATGTCGTTCATCAACCTTGTTGTTGGATCAATAATTTTTACCTGCCTGTCATCCAAAAATATCAAGGGCGGATAAAGGAACCAGTCCTCATATGGATTTCAGCAATACTGACATTAACGATGTATTTTTCCTAAGGATACCCAATAAAATCTCTGCTTCTCACGATCTCGAATGCACTCTGATTCAAAATGGTATAACGCAAATGTACTAAAAAACCAAAAAAATATGTAACCGTTTTTTTTTGCGCTGAAATTGCTACAATGTCCAGAATCTTTTATCTTTTACAGCACAGAGCGTAGACTACATATAAAATTCCCGGATATAGAAATTCTGCTCTTGTTCAGGGTAAGACTTCAGAACGACCCCATACCATTAGAAAATGGGATTACTCGAAGGTGCGGGGTCCCATTGAGGGTGCCCTTTTTGGATGACACGACCACACTCTACACGTTTCTGAACATACAAGGAGCAACCCCATGTGCCCACAAAGGGCAGACACGGGGATCTGCCCCGAATGGCACTTACTTAAGCAAATTTTCTTGAAAAAATATATTTCAACTCATTGAATATACATGGAAAGATGGCTGGCAAGATGATAGATTGGTTGCGACCAAACACCCAACTATTATCCGGAGTCGCCAGCCATCATGCAACAATCTACAGGTCAAAGAATAAAGAATCAACAACAGTATATCGCTAATCATGTTCACAATTCAGATTGCTCTGATTTTTTCAATCTGCTGACCGGCCCAGAATTACTGGATGTTGTTGAAGCACATTTACCCGCGCATCGTGAACGTCTCTACACACCAACGGTGACGCTTTCGTTATTTATGACCCAGGCGCTGAGCAGCGATAAATCTTGCCAGAGCACCGTCAATGCCTACGTGATTAATCGTGTTTTCAAAGGTCTGGACACTTGTAGCACGGGGACAAGCGCCTATTGTAAAGCCCGGAAGAATCTACCGCTGGAGATGGTTAACAGTATCGCGAGGCAGGCGGGGCGGGTGATCGTTGAACACACGTCAAATGCGTGGCACTGGCGAAATCGACAAGTCAAGTTGGTCGATGGCACAACGGTAACGATGCCAGATACGCCAGAAAACCAAGCGATTTATCCTCAACAGAATGGTCAAAAACCGGGACTTGGTTTTCCAATTGCTCGGATTGTTGGACTCATTTGCCTGGGGAGTGGTGCTATACTTGATGCGGCCATCGGCCCGTTCAAGGGTAAGAGTACCGGCGAACACGTGTTGTTTCGCCAGTTGCTAAATTCTTTGAATCCTGGCGACGTGGTGTTGGCAGATCGGTACTACAGTAGCTATTGCTTGATTGCTCAATTGTTGGCCAAGGGTGTAGATATAGTTTTTGGGCAGCACGGCAGCCGTAAAACCGATTTCAAAAAAGGCAAACGCCTGGGAGCTTGTGATCATATCGTTGAA
>JAQVZR010000205.1 GCA_028708105.1 Desulfoplanes sp.
TGCCAGGGCTTCGTGCACTCTGGTGGGTGATATTTTTTGTTCCAGGGTATGTATGTCGTTTGCCGTGAGCATTCCCGGGGCCGTATGGATCAGCCGGGTCAGAATGACCGGTGAAATTTCCGTTGCAGGGCCGGTAACCACCTGGGGGAAAATGGTACCCTGCAGGGCATCGGCCAGTATTCTGGCGGCTGTGAGGGGATTGCCGCCGGGATGGCTGACCGTAATGGTCAGCCGCTGGGTAAAGGGAGAGTTGCTGAGAAGTTCGAAGTCTGAGGCAACCTGGGTGTGGCCGTCGGGGAGCATGGTCCGTATGTCTTCGCGCACGATGAGGCGTGAAAAAAGCAGCCCGCAGACGACAACCACAACAGCACATGCTCCCAGAAGAAAGAATTTTTTGGGAGCAAGAATGGTGTACACGCGGCGGAAGATATCGAACATGAAGGCATTTACCTGAAGGTTGCGTCGGGGACAGGTCCGTTGATCACCGTGTTGGTAAAGGTGATGCAGGTGAAGTCCTGGCCGTTTTCATGGAGTTCAACGCGCTGCACCGAATCCCTGTGTTGGGAAAAAACGATGGTGATGGTGCTCATCACAGTGCGAGCCGCAGCGCTTTTGGGGGTCAGCGTGAATGTCAGGGGCGAGGATGCGGTGATTTTGATGTCGTATTCTTTGGTCAGCCATTGTTGATCAAAAGATGCCCAGGCCAGAAGCTGGGTGGCCACAACATGCATGACCGGATCATTTTGCAATGTAAATGGTTGTCGTGTACCGTCCGTCCCGTTCCAGCGTACACCTGTTGTACCGTCCAGGGCAAAACCGTCTTCAATGGGAGTGAGGTATTCCCAGCGCAATTTGTCCTTGGCCTTGAACATAAAGTGACCCGTAGACACCACAGTATCGTCGAACATGGAGAGATGGGTTTCCTGCACAAAGTCACTGGAGATAGTGATGATTTTTTGGGATCTTTTTTCTATGTCTGTGAGCACTGTCCGAAGATCCGTTTGAGCGGCCATGACAGCGGAAGAGACGCAAAGACAGCAAAAAAAGGTCAGACAGTAGAAAATAAAAGGGATGCGGCGCATTCAACCTCCGGCGACTATGTCGTGGTCGTCTGGTGCAGGTACGTACAATTTGATTTTGCCTTGGGCCAATACTGTGTCGTCCCGGCGGATCACGGCGCGGACCACACCGAATCCTTCAAAGGTGCCCAGACACTCTGTGTCAATACATAACCTGTCACCCATATGTGCGTCGCCTAAACATTCAAACCCCTGAATGCCGACAAGGTAGCCGATGGGGCAGGGCATTCCCTGACAGATGAATTCAAATCCCTTGTGCGCGGCAAAAGCCTGTGCTCCAAGCTCAATGAACCCCGAGCGCTCCATGCATCCCGAGGCATCGAGAAGCATGTGTCCCTTGCGCAATATTGTTTCGCAACGTCCTCGATCTCCATCTGCTTCCATGAGACGGTCAATATAGACCATGGGGGTGCTGTGGGGCAAAAAATGTTCTGCCAAGGCTGGGAGCTTGGGAATGGATGGATGCATACCGTCTCCTGACGTAGGTGTTTTTCAATAGCGTAGTGCGTGTATAGCCAGGTGTCGTATTTCCGGTCCGGGAGCGAGGACATACCTCTCACCCCCGGGCTGAGTTGTGAAGATTTAATTGATGTTCAGCAGAGCAAGGCGGATCTGTTTGTCCAGACGCTGGATCCAGCCGTTGTAGTTTTTATGGATATTGGTGCCGTCATAACGCAGATTGTAGCTGTTTTTATAGGTGATGCTGTAGTCCTTGTTCGAGTAGAGAATGTCGACCACGGCTTTATGGGATCGCAGGTTGAGGGTCCCGGTAATATGTCCGGGGGTTGTGGGACCCATGTGCCAGCCAAGGGATGTTCCTGCCTGCAGGATTGCTTTCTTGACCTGGGGGGATTCAATGGGGTGGTTGGCAGATTGGAGGACGGGTGCATCTACAACGTTATACACAGGAGCTGTGCGGCAACCGGCAAGGCATAGCAGGGCGGAGGCGGCGAGAAGAATGATGAAGGTGCGGACGTTTTTCAGATTCAACATGAGTTATTCTCCTTGAGGTATTGGGTTTTCAGACAGGTGTACGCAGTCGGTGTTGCAGGTCGTGGACGGTGTGCTATGTTGGGCAATAAGGTCTCTGACATATTTGCTCATGGTTCGATGGGCCAGTGGACCAAAATGGGCGAATAGTTTGGGATCGGCAGGGGGCAGGATGGTGATCGTTATGGGATGAGGTTTGACCCATAGTTTGCCCTTGGGAAGAAATCTGTCGGTCCCGCTTATGCTTACGGGGACAATGGGGGTCCCTGTCTCCATGGCCAGTTTGAAGGCTCCTGAATGGAATCTGCCCAGTTCCCCGTTTGTGCTCCGTGTTCCTTCGGGGAAGATAATCATGGTCATGTGTTGGTTCAGGCGTTCCTTTGCCTGGTTCAGAAAGTCTTCATAGGACATCCGTTCGGTATTCAGATATTTTGCCCTGTGCATGTAAGGGCCGTAAAAAGGAATTTTGAAGGGCCATGAACGTACTGCAAAAACAAGGTTGTACATGGGAAGTGTTCCCAGACAGAAGGCATCGAAAAACGAGAGATGATTGGCCACAACGATACATGATTGCGGGTAGTCCTGGGGATCGTCCATGGTCATGTGGAAAGGGACGAAACGGGCGATCAGCCAGACCCATCCCTTGCCGTAGAACCAGATGATCCGGCGTACGGCCTGACCGGAATCATGTGTGCCGATGAGGCGCAGTACCAGATAGACCGGCGGGGAGACGATGATAGTCAGCAATGTCAGTAGGACAAAGCCGGTGTAGAAGCCTGCATTGCAGAACAGTTCCCGCAGGAAGGCAGCGATCTTTGGGAGTGCATCCATGAAGGTTTTTTTGGGCATCCGGTTTTTAGGCTGCGAGCTCATTTTTTTTGGCAATAATATAGGCGTACAGGTCGGCCATATTGGTAATTTGAATGATTTTAGGATCTTTGCCGATCTTGATGCCGAATTTCTGTTCCAGCACGATAACCATGTCCACGGCGTCCAGACTGTCCAGGCCGAGATCGTCCTTAAACGAGGCTTCAGGGGTCAGCAAGGTTATGTCCAGTTCAAATTCTTCGGCCAGGGCCGCGTTGGTTTTTTCAATGAGTTCGTTATCGGTCATGAGTATATCTCCTTAAGGCGATAGTGCAGTTGACTCCGCCCAGGGCGAAGTTGTTTTTTATGATGGTATTGATGGCGGCATGTTCCACCTGGCGCAGCAGGCGGACGCCGGAACATTCGGGTGCGGGATTGTCCAGATTGCGGGTGGGAATGAGGGTGCCGGTACGCAGCATGTGCACACAGGCAATGAGCTCAAGGGCCCCGCTGGCCGCCATGGTATGTCCCAGATGGCCCTTGAGGCTGGAAACTGCGATATCAGGCCCGAAAAGTTTGGCTATGGCCCGGCACTCGGCCTCGTCACCGAATATTGTGCATGTTGCATGGGCGTTTACATAGTCAACATCTGTAATGTCGGTATGTGCGTCGTCCAGGGCCGCCTGCATGCAGTCTGTCAGCGGGGCTGGATCTGGATTGGCAATATTCGACGTATCAGATGTGGATGCAAAACCCACGACTTCAGCGAGAATCTCTGCGCCTCGTGCCTGAGCGGAATCCAGAGATTCCAAAAGCAGGATGCCCGCCCCTTCGGAGCAGACAATGCCGTCGCGGTCCGTATCAAAGGGCCGCGGGGTTTGGTCTGGCGTTTCGTTATAGGCCGTGGACGCGGCATGCATGATGTCAAAGGTGCCTGCCGTGAGAGGGTGGAATTCATCAGCCCCGCCGCAAAGCATCATATCCTGGCGTCCCAGGGCGATGGTTTCATAGCCCAGACCTACGGACTGGCAGCCCGTGGAGCATGCGGCCGAAGGAGCCAGCGTTCTGCCGGTGATACCCAGGGATTGGGCCACGTTGGCAGCGCAGGAATGGCCCATGATGCGGAAAAACATCATGGATTTAATGTGTTCTATGCTTTTGGACTGCAGATATTCCTTGAAGAAGGCTTCCATGGTTTCCGCACTGCCCACAGTGGAACCTAAGACGATCCCCAGTCTGCCCTGGGTCCGCGTTATGTCGTCGACCATGCCCTGGGCAAGGGCTTCCTGAGCCGCAAGCAGTGCATAGATAGACATGCGCGACATTGACCTGCGGTTTTTGCGGGGGATCTGCTTGGGGTCTACGTTGCGGACGAGTCCTGCAATGCGTGGACCGAGGCCGCCGATTTTTTCCAGTTCAGGAACCCGGTCAATGCCGCTTTGACCTGCCTTGAGTGCGGTAAAAAGTTGGTCCGCTCCCGTGCCCAGGGGAGAGATGGCTCCCAGTCCGGTGATAACGACGTGTTTTAGGCGCATGCAATGAGCTCCTCACGGATGGTATCGTGACCGATGATGAAACCGCAGGTGAGAAATGCGGAAATGACGGCACCGAGAATTCCCGGTGCAACCACTGATTGTCCGGCCAGAAACAGACCCGGGATACGGGTGGCCGGGATGGGGTTGAATTGGTCAACGGTATGAGCCATGCCGTACATGGTTCCCGTGG
>JAQVZR010000206.1 GCA_028708105.1 Desulfoplanes sp.
CCGAGGCCAGACCCGTTGAATTCAGGCCGCTGAACAGGTCGTGTTCGTCCAGATTGCAGAACAGAAACACACATTGGACGGGGACATAGGCTGTGGCAGCCGTTTCTCCGTTTTCCATATGCGCTTGCATCCAGTAGAGGGGCTGGCCTGCGTAGGGTGCTTCCAGGCGCAGGGTGGAGGGGTCAAGAGGATTTTTCCCCAGGGTGCGCAGTTCGTCAACGGTTCCCCGGATAAGGGGGTAGTCCTGAGCACAGCTGATGATCACATCGTCCTTGATATTGGCATAGGCTGAAAACCGTTCCACAATTTCCATGGCGCACGAAACCCGGGCTCTGTCCAGTTCAATCCCTCGGCCGTAGCTCGTCTGCGGTCCTGAGAGCCGGTAATGGTTGCGGCCGCATTCCACACTGGTGTCCAGGGTCCAGTTGCGTTGCAGGGCCCAGGGGCTCAGCGATGCCTCATGGCGCATCTCCTGACCGAAAATGGCTCCGATGCCGTAGAGTTTGTGCATGGCAGCCGTAAAAACTGCCATGTTGGTCATGGTTTCTTCGGGGTCGGGCAGGGGGAGTGTTCGGGCAGCCTGTTGGATAGTCATACGCACGGCAGGTGCGGAACAATGGGTAAACAGGGGCAGTGTCGTGCTGTCCTGGACGGGCACGGGCGTGTGTTCGGTGATGTTCGCTCTGAAATATTTGATCCAGCGCTGGTGGGCTGCATGATCGTCTTGGAGCAGAACATTCAGGTAATTGAGTGGTGCAGCCATGGCCAGGGTTGTCCATTGTTCTTTGGGTATAAGGGCCACAATGTCCTGCCAGTCGCTGCGGATCAGAGCGGCCGCCAGGAAGAGTCCCTGGACCATGTCATGGTCCAGGCTAAGACGGGGGAAGGCTGCCAGCGCGTTGCGGGGATCAAGACCGAGGATGCGTTTGAAGGCGGTGGCGTGCAGAAAACTGTCATTGGGTCGCTCTTGGAGGAGTATGATCAGTTCTTCGATTCCGTATTCCTCCAGGGGACGCGGGGCGTACACGGCGACGTTGGACTGGCTGCTTATGTGGCTGAGATCAAAATGGATTTTTTCCATGGGCTCGTAGATGGGTTGGTGTGGACCCTTGTAGGGATGATCAATGCTCATTGGCAGGGGTGTATCTTGTGGCCCGGTTAAACCAAACCACGTTTGAGGGATTGAGTTTTTTTCACCGCGAAGAACGCTAAGGAACACGAAGAAAAGCAACAAAATAAAGCTCAATCTATCCCAGATTCTTCACCCTTCGCGTTCCTTCGTGCCCTTCGCGGTGAAAAAAGAATTGAACAGTGATAACCTGTTCGAAAACTATGGGTCTGGAACTGGGTTTGGTTTAGCAGAAATTTACATGGGACACAAAACCAGGAAAGACCATGATTTGGCTGATTTTTTGCTGATGATAGCGTGTTCGCGGCATTTGGGTCGTGATGCTACGTTACAGACACGCTTGCAAACAAAAAAGAACCTTGGGGATACGGTGATGGTGAAATATATTATTGGAATGTTCATCGCCCGGGTGAACATGAGCACGTGATGATTACACGGCGGGCAGCCTTTTCCTGGTCAGTCCTTTCTTTACAACAATGCTTTTCTTCGGCTATCAACTATCTTTGTTCTGGCGTTTTGTGCCTATGTCATACCTGTTTTACGGCCTTTCCCGCCGGATCAGGTATCTTTTTGCCGTGCACCTGTTACCCCATGATCATGACTATGAAACATTTTTTGTCCATCAAAGATTTGAAACAATCCGAGGCCGTGACTCTTGTCCACCGGGCCTATGAAATGAAGAAGACCAACTATCGCAGCGATCTGCTCAAGGGCAAAATGCTGGCGCTTATTTTTGAAAAGGCCTCTACCCGTACCCGGACTTCTTTTGAGGTTGGTATCCATCAGCTGGGCGGTGACACCATGTTTATGACTCCGCGGGATTCTCAGCTGGGCCGCAGCGAGCCTCTCAAAGACACGGCCAGAGTCCTTTCCCGGTTTGTGGATGGGCTGGTCATCCGGACCTTCGGCCAGGAAAAACTTGATGAATTTGTAGAATACGGTTCCATTCCAGTGATCAATGCCCTGACCGACGAGTATCATCCGTGCCAGATCATGAGCGACCTTTTGACCATGTATGAGCGTACACCGGATTTTTCCGATCTGATTGTTTCCTGGGTGGGTGATGGAAATAACATGGCCCATTCCTGGATTAATGCCGCCGTTTATTTCCCTTTTCAGCTCAACATTGCGGTGCCCAGGGGCTATGAACCCCAACGGGAAATCCTGGAGCGGGCTTCCCAGATGGGAGCCAAAGTTTGGATTACCCATGATCCCAAAGAAGCGGTGGCCGGGGCTCATTATATCAATACGGATGTCTGGGCTTCCATGGGCCAGGAAGAAGAACAGAAAAAACGTGAAAAAGCCTTTGCCGGCTTTGAAGTGAACCGCGAGCTGCTGGCTCTGGCTGATCCCGAGTGCAAAGTATTGCATTGTCTGCCGGCGCATCGGGGCGAAGAGATTTCCGAAGAGGTTCTGGAAGGCCCTCAGTCCGTTGTCTGGGATCAGGCCGAGAACCGGTTGCATATGCAGAAAGCGATTATTGAGTGGGTGTTTAGCAAATAATGCGTAGAGAAATGTGATGCAACGTATACTCTGATTAACTCATTTACGAGCGTGCGTGTTACAGCGCGCAGCCTGGGGATATTTTGAAAGGAGCAGAGCCTTCAATGGTCAACATCCTGATTGTCGACGATGAAGTTCAGATCCGTATGTTTCTCAGAGAACTTCTGGAAGCCTATGGCTACTCGTGCGCCGGTGCAGGAAGTGGTGACGAGACCAGAAAACTGTTTGCAGAATACGATTTTGATCTTGTTCTCTGCGATATCAATCTACCCGGTGAAAATGGACTGGAGCTGGCCAAGTCCTTGCGTGAAGAAAAACCAGACACTGCTGTGATCATGGTTACCGGCATTGATGACCCTGCATTGGCCGAAGCAGCTCTGGATTTCGGAGCCTATGGCTATCTTGTCAAACCGGTACAGCTTAACGAGGTGCTCATCAATGTCAGCAACGCCCTCAGGCGTAGAAAGCTTGAAATACAAAATAAAAAATATCAGCAGGCTTTGGAACAGCAGGTTGCCGAACGAACCCGTAAGCTGAACATAACCTTGAGTGATTTGCGCCGGGCTTTTGACGATATTATCCACGTCATTGCCCTGACCAGTGAAATGAAGGATGCCTATACCGCCGGACATCAGCAGCGGGTTGCCGCACTGGCCTGCGCCATTGGTAAAGAGATGGGATTGTCCTCTGAGATGGTGGAAACGCTCCGGCTGGTAGGTATGATCCATGACGTGGGCAAAATTGCCATTCCTGCAGATATTCTGGCCAAACCGACCAGGCTGCGGGCCACGGAGTATGAACTGATCAAGGATCATCCCCGGCTGGGTGCGGACGTTCTTTCCACGGTATCGTTTTTACAACCTGCAGCGGAAATTGTCCTCCAGCATCACGAACGTATTGACGGCAGCGGGTATCCACAGGGACTGGTTGGTGATCAGATCCGTCTGGAAGCCCGGATTATCGCTGTAGCCGACGTGGTGGAGGCAATGTTTTCTCATCGTCCCTACCGCCCTGGACTTGGAATTGATGCGGCTTTGGAAGAAATTGAAAGCCATGCCGGGTTGACCTATGATCCTGAGGTGGCTGCGGCCTGTCTGCGCCTGTTCCGGGAAAAGAGATTTGTGCTGAAAGATTAAACGGCTTAGCCGGTACATGTCTCATGGCGGAAATTGCTTCGAAGACGGAGCTGGCTCTATGCCGTGGGACAAGATCCCACCTGTGCTCATGAGTGCTGCCGTATATGAAAAAACGCAAAGGCGACCGTTATGTTGTTGGTCGCCTTTGCGTTTTTTTGTCATCTCCCTGGGGCTGTGCGGAATGTGTGGGCTATGGGGAGAGATGATGGGACAGGCAAACGAATCAAAACCGGCAGGTTTTTTCCCGGTGGGCCCTGATTCGTTTGGAATATGACAGAATTCTGGGTTACAGAAGGTTTGTTTTTGTGAGAACGATGACGGCCCCTTTGTAAGAGGCCGCGATGAGGATGACCCATCCGATAAGAAGTACAGCTGCCATGATTATGCTCCTGATTTTTTAATAGAGTTCGCTGGCTACTTCGCTTGTGAGCTCGGATTCGTCCAGCTTTTTGCTGTCCATGAGTTTCCAGACATAGGCAATATAACCCAGGACAAAGGGCACTGCCAGGGCAATGTAGGACATGGCCGTGAGGGTATACTGGCTGCTGGATGCGTTATAAATGGTCAGACTGCTTTGCAGGTCGAAAATGGACGGGTAAAAGGCGGTGTTGTTGAACCCGGCCAGGAAGAACAGGGCCAGGCAGGTGAACACGGTTCCCGGTCCAGCCAGCCAGATGCCCAGCCGGTTGGTGGAGTATCCCGTAAGCACGGCTCCGGACGCGATGAGTACCAGACCGCCAAGAAGCAGAAGCATGACCACGGGCATGGCCATGAGATTGGCAAAGTATTTTCCCGCTTCAAGGGATATTGTC
>JAQVZR010000207.1 GCA_028708105.1 Desulfoplanes sp.
GTTGCAATCCCTGGTCTTTTTTTCCCAGAAACAGGGACAGAACATCCCCCATGCGTAACCGAGCAACGGCCTTTTGCTCCTGAGTCGGGGCGTAGCTGAAAACCTGCTCATAGGCTTCCACACATTCGAGAAACTTGCCCTGATCAAGGTATACCGAGGCCTGATGTAGAAGAGGTTTGGGATCAAAATGGAAAGCCGACACGGGAGAACAAAACAGCCAGACAGGTATGAAGAGTATCCCTGCGACACTACCGAACCGATATCCCTTACAGGTCATGCCTCCACTCCTCTACCCGCATGTCCATCTCTTCACAAGTTCCCGGCGGAAACCAGTACATGTGTTTATTCCGCTTAAACCATGTAATCTGACGTTTGGCATACGCACGGGTATTGCGCAGCCAGACCGCCGTTGTTTCTTCAAGAGGCACCTGATCCAGAAGATGTCCCAGAAGTTCGGGACATCCGATGCCGGTAAATGCCGGGGCCATCCGGTGTGGACAAAGGGCATATGCGGCGCGCATTTCCTCCACGGCTCCTCCTGCAAGCATCGCATGGATACGCTGGTTCAGCCGGGGCTCGAGATCATGGAGATCGACCCGGATTCCTAGCTGCAGGGCCTGAATGTCCATCTTTTTTTCTCCGGGCTGATCATGCCACCAGGACAGGGGACGCCCCGTGCCTTCAAAAACTTCAAGGGCTCGGGAAATGCGCTGCCGGTCATGAGGATGGATTTTTGCCGCATACACAGGATCATCCCGGAGCAGCCGTTGATAGAGGACACACGATCCCAGGCTGGCGCACTCTTCTTCGATGCGCTCCCGGACCTGCGGATCAATAAGAGGAATGGGTGCCAGTCCCTCAAGCAGGGTTTGCAGATACAGCCCCGTCCCGCCGACCAGAATGGGCAGCCTGCCTTCCTCTGCCAAATCGGACACGACACCCTGAACCATTTCGACAAAACTCCCGGCACGCACGGGGATATGGGAGGCCAGAAAGCCGTACAGATGATGAGGGCAGGCAGCCTGCTCCTCGGGGGAAGGCTGGGCGGTTATCAGGGGAATATCCCGATACACCTGCCGGGAATCAAAATTGACGACAGCCCCGTTGAACCGCCGGGCAAGATGCAGAGCGGCTTCTGTTTTGCCCGTCCCCGTGGCCCCGGCAAGACACAGCACATGCACGGTCATAACGGGTTTTCCCTGCGTTGACGATATTTTTCCATGAGACGCCGTTCTACAGACTCCGGTACCAGCCCCCGGATATCTCCGCCCAATTCCGCCACATTTTTGATAATCGTGGAACTGATATACAGCCACTTGTAATCGGTCATCATATAGATGGTCTGGGCGCCCGGATGCAGCCGCCGGTTCATGAGCCCCATCTGAAATTCATATTCAAAATCCGAGACAGCCCGCAATCCGCGCAAAATAGCCTTGCATTTTTTCTGGCGCGCAAAATCCATGAGCAACCCGCTAAAAGGTTCCACAGAAGCCCGGGGTTCTCTGGCAAAGACCTCTTTGACCATCTGCACCCGTTCCTCCAGCGAAAAGAGAGGATTTTTGCCTGTATCCGCGGCCACCCCCACCAGCACAGAATCAAAGACATCAAATCCACGACGGATCAGGCTCACATGGCCGTTGGTCAAAGGGTCAAATGTTCCGGGATAGATGGCTATCCGTTTTCCTGAAGCTCCCATATATATATCCTTGTCTGTCCATATTTTTTTTCTCTTTGCAAAATCAGCGTGTCCTCCCACAGCCCGGAGCAGTCCACACCCTCTTCAACCTCGGCGCAGAGCAATCCCCCGGCATCCAAAAGCCCTGTAGAAATTATTTTATCCACAGCTGGGATCAGAAGGTCCTTGCCATAGGGAGGATCAATAAAGGCCAGCTGGAAACGCGTATCCGGCCCGTGTTCGATAAACCGGAACAGGTCCTTGCAGACAACACGATACTGTCCTTCAGGCACCCCGAGCATTTTCAAATTCTGCCGAATCAAGGCCGCGGCTTTGGGATTCTTTTCAATGAACCAGGCCGCCGCAGCACCCCGGCTGAGGCCTTCCATGGCCAGGCTCCCGCTCCCGGCAAAGATATCCACAATCCGGGTCTGCGGCCAATCAACCCCCAGAGACTCCAGGGTCGAAAAAAGCGACTCCCGCACCCTGGCCGTGGCCGGACGGTACCCCGGCCCCGAAGTCGTCTTGATGGATCGGCCTTTAAATTTTCCTGAAATAATATGCATAGATTTTGTATATTTTTTTAGAAGACATGGTTGAGAGTTTGTAACTATTCAGCACATTATGTATGTATACAATTTTGAGGGCCCTAAAGAGATAGTTCTGCCCTTAGCAAAAATCTCGGAACTGAATAATTACGAGAGATTAAACCTTGCAAATACTATTGTCTTGTCATGTTCAGAAAATATGCTCGCGCAGCAGTGCAAGCCCGCAAAGGGAAAAATGCAGGACAGCTCAGCTGTCCTTATGTTCTCCTGGGACTTCGGACAACAATTGGGACAAGCGGCCATTGATATCGACCATGTTGTCCCGAAGATCGGTCTGCTGTGCCCAGCCCATTGCGGACAAACGGGACCTGCTCTCCTTGAGCTGATTGATCCTGTTTTGCGCATCAGTAATAAGAAAATCCCAATTGATGGCCGGCTGGGCCTTTTCGGATTCCAGATGAGGCGTGAATTCCACACCGGGCAACAATTCGCATTCTTCGAGATATTCGGGGATATGGACCTCAAAACCATACCGCTCACGGATCAAGGATGCGAGCACTTTCTGTCCCTCGTACTCTCCGTGCACCAAAAAAACCTTCAAGCGGGGATTATAAAAATGAGAAATCCAGTCCATAAGCTGCGTCTGACCGGCATGAGCCGAAAAGCCACCAATGGTAAAAATCCGGGCATTCACCGCCAGCTGTTCGCCCAAGATACGGATTTCCTTAGCCCCGTCTACAATTTTCCGGCCAGGGGTCCCAAAGGCCTGGAAACCCACAAAAACAATGGAAGCACCCTGTTTCCATATATTATGACGCAGATGATGCTTGATACGTCCGGCATTGGCCATGCCCGATGCCGAGATGACCACGGCTGGTCCGTCAAGCGTATTGATCTCCATGGATTCTTTGGCACTCAGGGTCAGACGGAGATTGGGCAGGGAAAGGGGGTCATCACCGTTCTGGATGATTTCCTGACTATCAGCATCAAAAAAATGCTTATAGGAACGAAAAATTTTCGTGGCCCGGATGGCCAGAGGACTGTCCAGATATACAGGCATGTCCGGAGGCAATTTACCTTCTTTGGCTAATAAATGCAGGGAATAAATAATCTCCTGACTGCGTTCCACGGCAAAGGAGGGAATAATCACCTTCTGTCCTTTGCTATAGCTGTAGTTAATCGCTTCGGCCAACTCTTCCCGGCTGCTGCTTTCGTCCTTATGATTACGGTTGCCGTACGTGGATTCCATGAACAGATAATCCGCATCGTTGACGACTTCAGGGTCCCTGATGATCAACTGGTTGGGTCGTCCCAGATCTCCGGAAAAAACCAGTTTCTGAGACTGTCCGTCCTCATCCACCCACAACTCGATAAATGCCGATCCCAGGATATGCCCTGCGTCATGATATTTAGCCCGGATTCCCGGTGCCGGCTCAAACATGACATTATACTCCGTGGGCTTGAGAAGAGGGACCGTGGCCAGGGCATCTTCCTGATCATACAGAGGATCAATGGGCTCCCGTCCATGACGCTGCCTGCGCTTATTTTCCCAGCCGGCTTCCATTTCCTGGATATGGGCCGAGTCATTGAGCATGATTTCCACAAGATCACAGGTGGGTGGCGTTGCATAGATGGGGCCCTTGAACCCATTGCGTACCAGCCGGGGTAGGAGCCCTGAATGGTCAATATGCGCATTGGTCAATAACACGAACTCCAATAATTCAGGGTGATAGACATCAATATTATTGTAATTGCGTTTCTCAATTTCCTTGTTGCCCTGATGCATTCCACAGTCCACAGCAAAACGATGCCCTGCGGCTTCAAGGATGTAACATGACCCGGTCACGGTTCTGGCGGCTCCGGCAAATTTGATCTTCATAAAAATACTCCTGCTGTAGAAATCCCACAAAGCGCATGCTCGGACTCTGGATGGACCGATTCCACTCTTTGCCCTTTATTACGATTTGGTATATATCTTCCGACCCTTGAACAACGTGCAAACATCGCTTCAAACATAGGGATACAGATACTCAAATCATCCCAAAAAATTGATGAACCCGAGGGCCTTTCATAAAGCCACCAACATGTGTTTGGACGTCAGTATATTTATATATGAGGCGCAAAAAAAATTTGAAACCGCAGTGTACACCTGTATCAAAAACGGGCAGCTCGTGAACTGCCCCTACAAAATTTTGGATAAAGCTGTATAGATATTTTATAACTATCCAGCTTGAGCCACGTCACCATTCCCGTAGAGGCGACCGGTTGGTCGCCCAAAAATGGCACTTTTGTGGTCATGCACATCACCCTGAAGGACGAGTGCTGCATGAAAAATTCCCGTAAAATACACCCCG
>JAQVZR010000208.1 GCA_028708105.1 Desulfoplanes sp.
TCAGGGGAAAGACGGTAACGTCAACGATTTTGGGCACGCCCGCAATGGTCAGAGTGACTTTGGAATCTTTTTGGGGCGTTTTCCGGGTGATCGCCAGCTGCACTTTGGCTATTTCTTTGCCGAGCTGGGGAAATGTTGTCTCCAGAGAATTACCTAGAGCCTGGACCCGTTGAATACCGAGGCGTATTTCGGCTTCACGGTTCCATTGGGTTATTTTTCCCGTCTGATCCACCCCGATGAGAATGGACGGCATGGAATTGATGATATTGTCCAGGTAGTTCCGTAATCGTTCCAATTCCATTTCCGACTGTTTACGCGCGGTGATGTCGGTCATGGTACCCTCAATATAGGTACCCTTGTCCGTGGTCACATGCCGTGTATTCAGAGCAACCCATATGGGCGGGTGGTCGGCAATAAAAATGGGTGTTTCAAAGTGCCTCACATGTTCCTGTGTTTCTAAAAATGTATGGAGCGCACGATGGTGGTTTTGATCCAGGTACAGGTGAATCAGAGAATTTTTGTGTTCTCGCAGCAGTTCTTTCTGGGAATCGTATCCTAGAATATGCGCCATAGCCGGGTTGGCACTGCGGAACCGGCCGCTCATATCTAGCTGAAAAATGCCGTCAAAGGCATTGTCAACAATACCTCGATAGGTGGTTTCCGATGTCCTGAGTGCCTGATAGGAAGATTTCAGTTCCCGGGCCATGGAGTTGAGTGCCTCCTGGATTTCAGCCCATTCGTCTTTGCGGTCCATGGTGATCCGTTTGCCGAATTCACCCTGACGGAAATAGTGGATTCCCTGGAGAATGGTTTGTAACGGTATCTGAACGTGAAATTTGACCACAAACAGGGTGAAAAAGCCAATGGCTGTCACCATGAGGATAAAGATTCCAAGGACAGTGGTGCGAGATCCGGAAATGATTGTTTCAATGCTTTGGGTGACAGCGCGCGTACTTCTTGCGGTGGCTGCATCGAGGGCTGCCATCTCCCTGAGCAGATTGCCTTGATCCCGGGTCAGAGTCGCAGCCCGATCATTCAGGGAATCCATGTCGTTGTGCAGGGTCTGTACATTTTGCTTGTATGCATCAATGGCCAAGGCAAGTTGTTTGCCATACACGGCAATTTGTCTTGGAGATGCCGTCAGGGGGCGGATGTGAAGCTTGAAATCATTCAGTGCCTGAACGAGAGAGGAATCTTTTACTTTCGGGACCATTTTGAAATGTTCGGTATCAATCTCGGCATTGAGTTTTTCAATCCGTAGCAAATCTTCCCTATACCCGAAGGCCAGCAGAGAGAGCTGTTCCATAAAGGACGTGTCCTCGCTCTTAAGGGTCAATCCGATGGTCTGTTCGGCGATAGTGTCTTCCAATTGGGATAATGTTGTGCTCAGAGTCGTTTGAATCTGGGATCGTTGTTTGAGTGTTTCGTTGACCAGAGCGCAGGTATCGAAAAAGGAGAAGAGATTTTTTTGGAGATTTTTGAGGCTTGTTATGATGCCCGGGTGCCTGCTGGAGGCTGTTGCCTCGCGAATTAGGTTCGCAATTCTGGCTCCTTCAGTTTTGAGGTGTTCTTCCTGGCCGTAAAAATTGTTCAGCAGGAGGCTGGTGTCGGCAAAGATTTGTGAAAGATTGCGAGATGTCAGTGACCGATTTGTAAGTTCTGTCATGTGTTGTTCGGTAACCTGGGAGATCAGGTCGCTGACATTGCGGAAGGAATAGCTGACAACTGTTAGAATAATGATGCATCCGATGCCGATGCCTATATTGAGAAGCATCAGCCGGGAACGTATTTTCAGCCGGGATTTTTTTTCAGAAGAGTTCATTTTTTTCCAGAATGAAATGTGCTGAACAGGGCTGCGTCTATGGTTGTTACAAATAAAGGGGGTCGTCCTGAACACCGCAGGGGAGATACCGGCCGGTTTGTTTACGAATGGTTACGTTGGCGTATCGGCATTCCTCATCGTTTCTAGTGATGGCAAAAACTGGAGTGGGCCTTCAGATAAAGACGACAGGAGAGGAACGTTGTCTTTGAGACCGGGAACCGCAAAAGAATTCAGGGCATTATCGTCGGCTGCGTTGCCGCTTACCGGCTGTCGTACTGTGAGCGTATTGTCATTGGGGCCTTTTTATGGAGTTGGTTGGGATTTTCAGACGGTTCAAGGAGGAGGCAGAATCAAACGGGCGCCGACAAGAACTGCCGGATTGGGACTGATGCGCAGAGCTCGCATGGCGGCAATATTGAGTATCCGTTCACAGTTGGTATCACTGATGATCGGCATCTTTGAGATGGGGGTCCCGTGCATGGCCTGCAAAAGCATATTTGCGGCCAATTTTCCCTGCTGCCGTCCGTTTTGGGCCACTGCCAGCAGGGCTCCATTGTATAATACATGGTGGGCGGTTGCCCCGAGTATTGGTTTGCCAAAGGTATGGTCTAAGTGACGGAAAATGTTTTGTTCAGACATCGGGATACCGTTGTGATCCCGCAAGCCTTCAAGGCCCCCAATATATAAGCAATCGACCTTGTCTCGCAGGGTGGCTGCAATATCCACTGCTTCTTCTAATGTTTCTGGACTGTTAAGTGAATTGATGCGCAGCGGAAAAGCCGTTTCATCCCGGCGTATCTGTTTGAAAAATCCTTCTGCTGTGGGGCCATTGCGCATCATGAATGCAACCTGGCGGGCTTTAGGAAGTATCATCCTGGCAAAGGCCAGCGTTTGGATGATGGGGATTTTTTCTACGATCCCTGTGACATTGTCCGCGGGATACTGGTACTTTTTGGGGTCTTTATTCACACCAACAAAAATGGTCGGGGTTGTTGTCCTGTTACGGATATACGGAAGAACGAAATGGATTTGTGCCAGATCATCGGCCGCGATAATTCCGTCCGGTCGGTATTTTTTGTACAGGGCGAAGGCTTGTTCTCCCTGGTGTTGTGCACGTTCAGGAGCAATTTTGCCATCCATGTAGAACCATTGGATGTTGTTTCCCTCGCCCAGAACCTCACGGATACCTTGGGAAAGATCATGGACCCAATAAAAATTTTTTTCATAACTCATGACCACAAGAATGCGGAATGTTCGTGTCTGGGCGCGATGCGGGATCACCAGCAGGAACACCAGCAGGAGACATGCCGCTACTCCGGGACGTGTTGCAACGTGAGGTTTCATGCTAGCCATGGAAAAGACGTTAAGGGATTGTTAAAAAGTATACGCCGCACTGTTTTTGACTGCAAAGACCAGACCTAAGAAGACGCAGAATGCAACGTAAATATGGTGGATCTTTTGAGGGCAGGATGCACGGATCTATTGATGTGTTCTGACGTTGCCTGTCCGGATACGTATCCGACTACATGGTTCATTACGTATTTTAGCATATACCATAAAAATTTCACGATGGCATCAAGTATCCCTTCCGGACGTGTATGCGGAAGGAATACTACCCATTTAAAGGGATATTTATATGAAAAAAATTATTCAAATCGATGGGATACAAAGTTTCGAAGAGGCTTTGATGGTGGCTTCGCAGGGGGTGACGCATATTGGTTTTCCTCTGCATCTAGCGTTTCACAAAGAAGATATGGATGCCGCTGCTGTCCGATCGGTTATTTCTATATTGCCAAAATGTATAACACCTGTGCTTATAACCTACCTATATAATGCTGAAAAAATTATTTCATTAGCCTCGTATATCGGGGTATCGGCCGTACAGCTCCATGGTAGGATTTTGCAGAAAGAAGTGGCAAAACTTCGGAAGATGGAACCCCATATGTACATCATAAAAAGTCTGGTAATTGGGGACAGATCGTCTCCGGATCCGAAGACGCAGATCGTGTTATATGCACCGTTTGTGGATGCTTTTCTTACGGATACCTTTGATATTTCAACGGGTGCAAGTGGGGCTACTGGTAAGGTACATGACTGGAATATAAGTAAAAGGATTGTTGATATCAGCCCCTTGCCGATTATCCTCGCTGGTGGCCTTACACCTGAAAATGTGCGTTCCGGCATCGAATTTGTAAGACCCCAAGGGGTAGATGCTCATACAGGTGTTGAGGACATGCACGGCGCAAAAGACGCAGCCTTGATTGAGCGATTTGTGCACGAAGCCATGGTAGGGTTTTTGGGCTGATTTATACATGATTTTCGTACATAGAATCCAGTATTCAAAGAAACACTTGTCTTTTTTTATCGGATAAGGGTAAAAACTGTCTTACATCTCAAATTTGATTTGGGTGTAAAAGTCGCCACACCTACATTGAAACTGCCTGTCTGTGCACTCCCAGTGACTTTATGCAGAGCAATGTCTATTTTACCTTAGGAATTTTTTGGAGTTTTTTTTGCGCAGGGTGAGGGAGCGTTGGTCCGCATAAGGCGGAAGCGTTGAAGAAGCGGGATCTGTTTGGGGGGATATCTTGGGGCGGCAGAGTCTGCGGTATTGTCAAGCACCTGCTAATGCGGGGGGACGTATGGGTAAAGATGTAATGATTTCTTTTCGGACCAACGGTAAACTTCGTGATGCACTCAAACGTAGGGCTAAAGATGAAAAACGATCGCTTTCTTCTTTGATTGAGGTGAT
>JAQVZR010000209.1 GCA_028708105.1 Desulfoplanes sp.
GTCTTGGTAAAGCATGCGGTACTTTTTTTATCCGCAAAGGACACTCCCATGCAGTGGTCGCCCATGATTGTCGCTAGTCATCCTACGTGTACCAGGCCCGCATGGTCCAGGGACTCCTTGACGCAGGCATGCAGGTCACCTTCATCAACATGGTGGCCACTCCGCTTTTTTACTATGCGGTTAAAAAATTGGGGCACCACGCAGGAGTAATGATTACTGCAAGCCACAATCCCAAAGAATTCAACGGATTCAAAATATGGGAAGGCGAAAGCACGGTCCACACCGATGATATCCAAACCATCTACGCCATCATGACCGAAGGTACATTTGCCCGTGGCCAGGGAATCGCCTCGGAAGTGGACATAGAGCCAGCCTATCTGCAAGAGCTTTCTGCGCAGACAACCCTTCCCCTCCCTGTCAAGGTTGTCGTTGATGGGGGCAATGGGAGCGCGGGATTAGTCTGTGCCAAACTTCTTGAGCATATCGGTGCCGAGGTCATTCCTCTGTATTGTGAACCTGACGGCACCTTTCCCAACCACCATCCCGATCCCACGGTACTCGCCAATGTCCAGGATCTGAAATCCGAGGTCCTCGCCCACAAAGCAAACCTGGGCATAGGACTCGACGGAGACGGCGATCGCATCGGCGTCGTGGATGAAAACGGGGATATCGTGTATGGTGATAAACTACTGGCCATCTACGCACGAGAAGTTCTCAAACACCACCCCGGAGCAACGGTTATCGGTGAAGTCAAATGCTCCCACCTGCTGTTCGACGACATTGCCAGCCACGGGGGCACCCCGCTCATGTGGAAAACAGGGCATTCCCTGATCAAGGCCAAGATGCGCGAGACCAAGGCACTCCTCGCTGGAGAAATGAGCGGGCACATGTTTTTTGCAGACAGATTTTACGGCTTTGACGATGCCCTGTACGCTGCCCAGCGGCTGGTGGAAATCATGGCCCAGGACCCCGAGACACCTCTCAGTAAACGTCTGGATTCCTGGCCCCTGACCTGCAACACTCCGGAAATCCGCATGAATTGCCCCGAAGAGATCAAATTTGACATCGTCACCAGAGCTCAGGAATATTTCAAAAACAAATTCACTATGAGCGATGTGGACGGGGTCCGTCTCACTTTTGAAGACGGATGGGCCCTTTTGCGGGCATCCAACACCCAGCCAGTCCTGGTCCTGCGTTTTGAAGCCGAATCCGAAACCCGATTGGCAGAAATCAGAAAAATTATCGAAGAACCTCTGGCGATATGGATCAAGGAACGTAGCGGAGAAGGATGAGAAAAAGTGCGCAGGGCACAGTCGGCAGGGGAAAACCTTTCGTGCTCGTTATTCCATTCCACAAACGCAGCAACCCCGGAAAAATACATAGGGGCAATTTATGAATTGCCCGTTTTCCCGAGCCCCGGGAGGCAAGAGAAAACAAGCAGTGTGCTCTACTGAAAGAACTCTGTTTGTCGGCCGGTGCCCAGCCCCCAACATGAAGCGAAGTGCATTTTCTCCCCGCTTCTGCGCTCGGCGGTGGTGGCTGGATTCGAAGAATATCTGACCCGCGAACATTTTACCACCTCCTGGCCGGACAATCTCTGGACCCAGGGTCTGGACAGCGCCCTGGCCCTCATTGCCAATAAACTCGAACAACTGGATCATAATGACCAAACCCTGTGAATCTTTCCGGATACAAATATATACCGATGGTTCTTCCCTGGGAAATCCCGGCCCCGGAGGATGGGGAGCTGTGTTGCGCCTTAACGAACACACCAAGGAACTTTCCGAGGGCTATACCAAAACCACCAATAACAGGATGGAAGTTTTGGCGGCTATCCGGGCACTGGAAGCACTGACAAAGGACAGTGATGTGGATCTGTACACGGACTCAAAGTATTTAAGTGATGCCGTCAACAAAAACTGGATCAAAGGCTGGATCAAAAACGGCTGGAAGACCGCGGCCAAAAAACCGGTCAAAAATCAGGATCTGTGGGCCCGACTTTCTGAGCTCAACACCAGGCACAGCGTCCATTTCCACTGGGTCAAAGGCCACAACGGGCATCCAGAAAATGAACGCTGCGACATTTTAGCCAAAGAGGCTGCTTCGGGGAGCGTATTATTGGTGGATGAAGGATATGAGGGATAAAAAGAAGGGAGAAAGGAGACGGACGGCAAGGAGACAGAAGATAGAAAACAGTTCGCGGTGCGCAGATTCTTCTTCTGATGCGTTTGAAAATATACACCGTTTTTTGTAGGGGCGGTTTACGAACCGCCCCTACAGCGGTATACCAGACGTCTCTTCCGATATACAATGTTGCGTAGGGGGCGGGTACCCTTTTCGAACAACACGATCATCCTATGAATTTTGAACATACAACAAATCAGATCGACCCTCCCAACAAAAACCAATTATACGCAAAATGCAGCACAACGGGTGCGCAGATATTTTTGTACCGGTCAAAGGCCCAACCGAAAACAAGGGAAGGGGAAAAAACACTCGCGGCCCAGAGGGGTGCTTTGCTGCCTGTAGCATATTCACGCATGGCTGTTCCCATTACACCAACCCCATATTGGAACGTGGAATTTCCAACAAAATTTTGGTCATACACGGCAAAGATGTCAGGAACGCAGGCGTCTCCGCCTGCTTTTTCGCTCCTATATATTGGACCGAACATCGATAAAAAATGAGTACATGCGGGCGGGGCGCTCCCAGGGAGGGGGAATTCATTTAACACATAATCGCAGATGGTTACAAAAGAACGAAGCTTCTTTCTCCCGGATCAGGATACAAGATTTACTCTTGGTTGCTCAAGCGTTCCGGAAAAATTGATGGTGTGCGTCACCCCGGGACGCATCATCAAAGAAATTCCCGAGGGCTGTTTCTTGATAGCCTCATCGGCGACCAGGGTGACCTCAAGCTGCATGGTACTTTTCACAAAGGGGGCGCGGAACACAATCTTTCCCTTGAGCATACCCTTGATTCCTGCGCTCTCAAAAGTACAGGAAAGGATCTCAAGCCTGCCTTTGTGCATCCGTACCCTGGCTTCCCCGGAACCCTCGGTAATGACAAATCCTGCCACAAGGGGATTATGTAAAACTGCAGCCACGTCCTCTACACGCAGAGTGGCGTTCCCTTCGCCCTGAGTCATCCGATCCATCCGCCCGGAAAAATAAACCTTTCCATTCATGGTTCCGGAAATATCATCCATGCCGCTCAAACAGGGTGCAAATCCTTTGAGGCCAATTTCTTGGAACTCCACGGTCCCCTTCAACTCACGGGGCATATTTCTGGGTGTCATAGTTCCCCTGGCCTTGAGGGAACCTCCAAAAAGATCCGCGTCCATAGTAGTTTTCCATTTCCCGAGCACATAGGACAGCACGGATGCACGCAGGTTCACGCCATCAACCAAAAATCTGGAAGTCCCGGGCATTGTCAGGCAGACAATCTCCACAGAACGGGCCCCAATGCCCATGGGGATCAAAGGGGCTGCCTCCCCCACGGCGACCGTCACCAGGGGAGACCTCATATCTGCCAATCGGGTATTCACATAGGCCGTATACGGAAAGCCATACCAGACACACACCCCGGCAACCCCAAGGGCAAAACATATATATCCCAGTATACCCAATATTCGTTTACGGATCATCCAACGCCCCACACTCTTTTTTCCGGATCATGCATCCACCCTCTCCCATATCATTTTCTGGCACTATCTCATCATCATAAAATGGCCGAGAGCACCAGGTCCACATCCAGCAGATTCTGATTACGTTCCTTGCTCCGGATGGTGAGCCTTTTAACAAATACCTCTTCTGGGGCTGACTCCACATGAAAGAGGTAGGGCACAAGAATATCCAAATCAATACCCGTTAGACGCATTTCCACAAGTTCCTCGGTGCGTTCTTCGGAAAGTTTCTTTTGTGAAGGACGCATGAAGGCAATATGTTTACGGAGTCCATCTTTGGTCGCCTGGGATTCCACAAAAGCAAACAAGGTAAAGCCGTTGGGCCGTTTGAGAACAGTAGTTCCCAGACGTTCCAAAGATTTCTTTTTTTGCTCGTAGCGCTGCCCCAATTGCGAAAGCTCCTGCAGGTAGGTTCTAGAGCGCATGATTTTTGCCTGCACATCCTCATTATGCCTCTGCAAAGGGACAATGACCCACTGCAAGAGTGCCAGGATGACGACAACGGCCAGGACCGATCCAATAAGAATCTGCCGGGTTCTTTGATGTATGGTATCGAACATCAAGTATCCTTTTTACCGGGCTCATGCCACCCGATCGAGTTCCAGAGTAAATTGCACCGAACCGTCTTTGCCCACGCTCTTAGCTCCCTTGATGACCACATTGCTAAACAGAGGGGATGATTGCAGCCGCTGCTTCATGGTTTCAACCGTTGCAAAGCCATCTGCAGAACCGGACAAACGAACCTTGCGCCCGTCCAGAGTCATCATCCCAAGGGTCACCTTGAAGGTGGTATCAACCAGGGAACTTATCTCACCCATAGCCTTGATGGCCGAAGCCCGGGACTGCTCATCGCCCAGGTCCTGACCGTCCTCTCCGC
>JAQVZR010000210.1 GCA_028708105.1 Desulfoplanes sp.
AACTTTAAAGTTCCGGAACAGGACGAAAGCGGAGGTGCCGGGGCAAGTTTTATTGTCCGCTGGCATGCGGATACAAAGATCAATCAGCCCATCATCCAGGCTATCATGATCAGTACCCGCTCATCCCTGGGAATATCATTCATCTGCCCAGGCCAGATCATTACGGAACACAAATAAAAAAATCCCCGTGCTGAATACACAGCACGGGGATTTTTTTAACAGACGTTCATATCCGGGCGACCAGCCGGTCGCCCCTGCAGAAATTGTGATATGCCGCCTGATTGTACAAAAAATCACCCTTTCACGACCCGGTTTCTTCCCCCTTCCTTGGCCTGGTACATAGCGGTATCCGCTCTCTTGAACAAATGTTGGAAACTCTGTTTTTCTTCTTCATACGACATGCTGGTTACGCCGAGACTTATGGTCAAACGGATCTCCCCCTGCGGGCATGTAAGACGCAAAGCAGCCACAGCCTCACGTAATCTTTCAGCCATCATCACAGCCTGTTCAATTGCTGTTTCCGGCAGAAGAACGGCGAACTCCTCCCCCCCCACACGGGCCAATATATCGTATTCCCGACAAATTTTCTGGCCTTTGCTGGCCAAAGCCATCAAGACCTCATCGCCCTGATCATGGCCATAGGTATCATTGATGCGCTTAAAATGGTCAATATCAAAAAGGACCATCGACAAGGGCCGTTCATGCCTGCGAGCACGTTCGATTTCGGCTTCAACGCAATGAACGAACTGCCTCCGGTTCATAAGCCCCGTTAATCCATCTGTGGTGGCCATCAGGTAAAGGGATCTCTCGGCCAGATACTTCTTTTTGCGGGCAGAACTCCAAAACCAGCAAACCAGGCCTGCTCCCAAAACAAGAATAACAACCAAAGGAACACCGATAAGGCCATACTCTGCGCCCATGACATCCAGAGAAACGCGTGAAACCAGAAGCCAGTGCTCTGTTTCCACAAGACGCGGATAAGCGGTACGTTGATGCAGAGCACGAGGCACGGCTGTCATGGTGGAAAAGGTAAAAAGTTCATCTCCTAAAACTATCTGGCCATCCCTCTCCTTCTGGGCATACTTCCACAACGCGGGAAACCGCAGACTCATATTTCCGCCATGCCCCTGACCCGGCACAAATCCCCACTCTTCTTCAGGTGTCGGACCAATAAGCCAATAGCCTTCCTTGTTTGTCAAATACACATCACCCTCGCTCGAGGCAGCGATCCCTTTGATCGTGTTGATAAGCAGTTTTCCCTGATAATTGAGAACCACCACGCCGATACGCGTGCCATTGCTGTTGTCCACCGGGGTCGAAAATCGGAGCATGGGCTTAAGGGGTTGTTCTACGTTCCCATGTTCAATATTAAGATCAAACCGGGAAATAATAACATCCCCGAGGGGCGCATGAATAGCCCTGGCAAAATAGGGCCGGTTTGTTTTGGTCTGCAATTCATGGTCCTGCAACATCCGGGAGATGCCGTTTTCAAGGTTGATACGTATTCTTTCGTGGCCATGGGCATCAAGATAGCGCACCTGATCGTAGACATGTTTGACACGGCTTAAACTCAAAAAAAGTTTTTCAGCTATGGATATAAAAAATTTTTCATCCGGGCAGAAGGAACACGCCGAATGGAGCATGTCGGAAAAAAGCATGGTGTCCGAAGCATGTGCCGCAATATCTGTCTGAATAACGATACGTTCCTCTTCAAGAATGTTATACTCACGGATTTTGATCCGCTCAACGCGCAATTGCTTCTGTAACATCAGACCAGCCATGATGAACAGGGTCCCAAGACAAACAAAAGGAATGAAATGGGAAAAAAAGTCACGTATGAAATGGAATTCCTTTGAGGGATGCATCACGGGGGATTCGAGGCCTTCAAGCATTGACACTTCTCACTATTTCTGGGATCAAATAAAAAAAGAAAAAACGTTATCCTCGTGAATCAAAGATACCGTACCTACACGACAGACTGCACCAGAATACACGTTATTGCCAACCTTCGGAACCATGCCCAAAAAGCTCGGGTGAGTGTTTCTATTGCTCCTAAACCAAACCACGTTTGAGGGATTGAGTTTTTTTCACCGCGAAGAACGCTAAGGAACACGAAGAAAAGCAACAAAATAAAGCTCAATCTATCCCAGATTCTTCACCCTTCGCGTTCCTTCGTGCCCTTCGCGGTGAAAAAAGAATTGAACAGTGATAACCTGTTCGAAAACTATGGGTCTGAAACTGGGTTTGGTTTAGATGCATAAACTGTAGCATTTCAAAACCGTTTCCCAAACACAAGGAGAAAAGTATGCAGATTACAGCCGAAACGCTCGCAGGCAAATTACGCGTCATCCACCCAGAAATCGACCGGTACGGGCTGGGGCTCAACACCGCCTTCGATAAAACCAAAAAGGCATGGAAGGCAACATTCACCAAAGGTGCCCATACCATGGATACCTATCTGGAAGAAAAGGACGTGGAAAACTGCATGGATGGCGAACAGTGCGTCTATATCGGGGTTCAACTCGGACAGTTCATCAAAAATTATTGTGAAGGCGGAACTGAGTGCAAAATTTGAAACATACAGCGATCGCTGGAAAAATAACACGCACATTGTATAATCAATAACCTGAGCGTCTCAATGACCGATCGTTACCCTTCGCGTTCCTTCGCGGCCTTCGCGGTAAAATATTTTTTGCTTTTTTTTCACCACGAAGAGCACGAAGGAACGCGAAAAAAGACAAAAAAATCAATATGCCTCGTAACTAAAACCCGAATTCACCTGCTGCGGCTGGCCTCTCAGACACCGGAGTTTTGAAGCCTCCATGTTTTCGGCCGCCCGCAATCCGGCTCTGGCAGCTGAGCTCGGTCTGGATATTCTCACCCCGTGCAAATACTGCTTCGGCACCCTCAAGCATGCCCAGGAACGCCTTGCCCGAGATATCAAGCTAAAGGATATTTTCACCCAGCTTATGGAAAAGACGCTGGGGATGTAACCAAAGCCAGACCGGATCAATAATCAACAGAATTCATGCGCCAGATGCGTCCCAGGCACCTGCCTTCCCCCATCGGTCAATCCGTCTTCACTGCATCCGAAATTACGAGCACCTGCCAAGCCTGCCCCGTGCACCCGGTCATGCAAAAATACAAAACATGCATATCTTGATGCATGCATTTTCTGCGTACATCTTTTATTAAAATTTTTATATCATATGATTTAAGCATGTTATGTCTATTATTTTATGGCATACAACATGCTATTCATCCACTGGATACATGACAGATTTGTACCCAGGAGTTCACCCCGGGCAGATCAACACCAACGGGATGAAAAACATGGAGCACATCATCAGGAGCTGTCGTGCTCCCAGGGGTGCCCCCCCTTATCAGCTGCATGCCGAGCACCTCAACACAGTCAGAGGATACAACAATGAATACCTTCGTTATGGGTGATGCGGACACGTGTATCGGATGCCAGGCATGCATGATAGCCTGCGCCCGGGCCCATGAAAATGTACCTGCGCAAAAACTGGCAGAGTTGTCCGTGCCTTTTCATTCTCGCGTCAAAGTCATCAACGCGCCAGAGGTCACTGTCCCCATTCAATGCCGGCAATGTGAAGACTCCCCATGCGCCAAGGTCTGCCCTGCTCATGCCATCGCGTTGAAGGGATCGGAGATCGAAATAACCAAAGAGCTGTGCATCGGATGTAAGCGCTGCGTCCGGGCCTGCCCCTTCGGGGCTATCAGCGTGACGGTGGACAGGTCGAAACCTTCGGAAGCATTTACTCTGGATACACAGAAAAAACCGAAAAAAAAGCTGCGTTTCACTATCGATAAATGCGATCTCTGCGCCGACACAGACGGCCTTGCCTGTGTCGATATATGCCCGGCTCAGGCATTGCAGCTGGTAAATCCAAATACACTCCAAAAAAAAAACATGTTGCTGACCTCACAGAACCATCCTCTGCCGACCAAACCGGAACGTGTTCTGTAATCCACTAAAGAGATTGCTGTGCGCAAAGGCATCCCCCCGCCCTGGCCAGGGCTGGGGACGTACGTGTGTGTCATAATTCCAGAAAGTTAAACAAAAAAACCGTATCTTTTTGTTCACCTCAGCGTTTCACCTCTCGTCAGAACTCTATGTTTTTTGCAGACAAAAAATACGCAGTATCCGGATGAACCACATTTTGACAATACTTGGCGAGCAATGCATGCACACCGGCAGTTAATGCATCAGCCGGCATTCCACCAGTCATTCAAGGAAACGTCCCCATGTCTTACGCTGCACCACATGACGCCCCAAAGCCCACATCCTCATCATCACCAGAGATCATCCGAGCATTCCAGCCCGACGGAACGCTCACCTTTGTGAATGAGGCATGCTGCACGTTCTATAAAAAAAGGCCCGAAGAGATGGTAGGGTTCAATCTGGCCTCATTCCTTTCCGAGGATGACCGGGAAGAAATTATTGCTGCTATTTTTTCCATTACCCCCGACCACCCCGAAGTCATAACCCGACCTCAATATAGTAGTGACGACGGGAGAAT
>JAQVZR010000211.1 GCA_028708105.1 Desulfoplanes sp.
GATCCCTGGTAAGGCCCAGGCGTTCCTTAAGCGACATGAATACTCCACTATTGTTAAAAGAAAAGAATAGGATACTCAACAGTATCTGCGATATGCGCCGCACGTACCCAAAAATACGGACAGGAAAAAAAGATACGCACTCTCGCATACACCCTGATAGTTACAAGAAAGGAAAACTCGTAAACACGTGTGGGATGTCGGTTTTCCATTGACTCCCGGTAATACATGGCAGGTCTGTAGGGGGAATTCAGAGATTACCCGCTTTTCTGCGCCTCGGAAGGTGCAGAAAAGCAAAGAGGTTGCTGCTCGTCAGGGTTTTCGGCTTCCAATAGTATCGGCCCAAAAACAACGATTTGCGAACTGATTTTACTTTAGCGTCTCGAATAAACGCAAGAACAATGAACAATCTAGGGTGTTATGCGGACATCACCCGGCCGGAAAGATGATCCTCAAGGCGAAGATCCAGGACAGATATAACAGTGAAGGTGTTCATTCAGAGGTGCTTTTGGGTCCAGCGCTTTTCTTTCTTTTTCGTCCCAGGCGTTCTAAAATAAACTGTTGAGCATGCTGATTCCCTATTTTTTCCAAAGGGATTTCAGCACGGGCCATGGAGCGGTGCCCGCCGGCCGACCCCATATCTCCAAAAAGATTCTGGGCAAATTTGCCCATATCCCTACGCAATCCGTCTCCTCTGAATACCAGCACCAGTTTTTCATCATGCAGCCCACTGATCAGGACCCATGACAGACCGTGCACACGCATAAAAAAATCCGCCAAAATAACCAGAATATCAGGGGAATCCACGGAGCCAAGAAAAGCAGTCAGACCATTGCCAAGAATCCGCATTTTCCGGAAGGCCTGAGAAAAATACCTCAGCCAATCGACACGGAATTCACTGCGGGTGATTTTGTGCAGTAGGATGGGATTGTAAAATTTTGTGAGATACCTAAAGGCCTTGATATCCGCATCATTGAATTCCCGCTCAAAGCTCTGGGTATCGGTTTTGATCCCATACAGCAGAGCCGTGGCCAATAATTTACCAGGCCGCAGGCCCATATTATAGAGCATCTCCGTCATCAACGTGCTGTTGGCACCATAATCAGGACGAATTTCAAAAAACGGAAATGTTGGAGGATTGTCTTTCAGGAGAGGATGATGATCAATGACAATGGAAAATTCGAAAGACGCGAATTCGGGATGGTGATGGGGCTGAGAATCAACAAGGGCAAAATGGTCATACTGCGCAGCCAGAGTAGGGATCAACTTTTTTGTGGGGATGCGCAAAAGGCGCATCATAGCGAGATTATCCGGTCTGGAAATTTCATTGACGTGAGCTAGCCCAACACTGGTTACCCGCCGGGCAAGAATTCTTTTTAAGGCCAGGGCCGAGGCCATGGCATCTGGATCGGCATTCATAAGGATAAGCCAGCGCTGATCCTTGTTCAGTAGCTGGAGCAGTTTGGTGACCTGGACATCCAGATTTCGAAAATACGCCATCTAACCCTTCCTGGTTACAAAGACCCACAGTATTGCCATTTTTTTCTGATACCCGTCAAAAAACAGGAACACTTTGTATCAAAAAATCCGAATACCGGGTTGCCGTCGAAAAACATCCGGCGATCAACTACACATACGTTGCCTGCAGACAAAATATTGTCTTGCAATGCACCTTCTAATGGGTTTGGGGTTCAAGTCAAATCCAGGCAGATGCCGACCCGGCAGGGAAGGAAGCGCACATCACCTACTTCCCTTGTCCTGTTCATCCCGACATATTTTTCCGTTTTATCCGGATTAATTCCCCAGGAAACCACGTGCACTCTTTCTCAGCCCCGTTCTTTTTCTCTTAGAAAAACAACCAACAAGCTGTTTTTATGCAATGTTTTTCCAAATACAACTTCGGATACCCATGCACACAACCCAGGCACCGCTCTTGCTGAACAATCTTTGGACCATCCACTTCAAACCCATGAGGACTATGCAGCATTTACGCATGCTCGTGCAGCACTACTGCAATCCACTCCATGTCTATTGTCGCCTCCGGGAACTGGGCATTGCTTCATCCGTGGCCCTGCGGATGTGCACGATCTATGAAAAAATCATTTTTTCACGCTCTCAGCACTAAACTCCTACCCACCTGCTGCGCCCCTAAAACATCATCATTTGTTTTTCCTGGATTTTTTTATGAGGCTTGGCCGCCCGCACGCTGATCTTTTCCGCAGGCAAGTCCTGCAAAAATCTGGAAGGACGTGAATGCAGACTATGCCCAAAAATCTTACGCTGTCTGCTGTGGCTAAGATACACACGATTTTTGGCCCGGGTCAGTCCCACGTATAAAAGTCGCCGCTCTTCTTCAACATCACCGCACACACGTTGCCCTTCAGGCTTCCCCGTCAAAATATCCACCCCGGCAAAAGGAAGGATGCCTTCCTCCAGTGCGGGAAGAAACACCGCATCAAATTCCAGGCCCTTGGCTCCGTGCAGACTCATGATCTGCACTTTCTGGGCCAAGGAACGGATATTTTCCAACTCGTTTTCCAGACTGATCCGATCAAAACTCCAGCCCAGGAACCTTGCTCCTTAAACAAAGACACCAGTGTCCTAAAGGGTGAACTTTGCCAAAAGGATCTGTCAAAGGGAGGTGTATCACCAAGATACCGGGCAATCTTTTTCGGTCCCTGAGCCAGGATTGCATCAGGGCAGACTTCTTCCACTTCGCCAGCCCCAATCCCCAGAACCGATCCTGCCTGTCGCAAAATTTTCTCCACCCGGGGCTCTCTGAAAAAGGCCTCGGCTTCAGGAACAGAACAGGGTATGCCCATGGAGTCAAAAATTTTGCGGTACAGTGGGATCAAGGCCTTGAATCTGACCAGCACGGCAATGTCACCGGGTCCAAGCCCCCCCTGGTCACCTCCATCCGCCTGCCAGTGAGCTGTACCGCCAATGAGCGTCAGAATCTTCCCTCCAATCCAGGCAGCTTCCTGCGCGGCTGTGGCCGCATGGAACAACACCACCCGACCGGTATCCTGACACGTAGCTTCCAATCCCGAGGCATGGGGAAACAATCCCCTTGCCAGGTCAAGGATTTCCTGGGTGGACCGGTAATTTTTTTCCAGAGATATGGTCTGTATGTCCGGCCAGACTACGACCAGCCGGTTTTGCACGTCCGCCACCGCTCCCCGGAACCCGTAAATAGACTGGTTGGGATCACCGATGGCAAAAAATCCGTTCCCCTGTTCCCCGGCCAGGCTGGTTACCAGGGACAATTGCAAGGGTGACAAGTCCTGGACCTCGTCGACCAGAACATGAGCATAATCCCCGCGCTGTGATCCCCCCTGAATTTGCTCCAGCCAAAAAGTAAGCAGGTCGGTATAGTCCACCAGATTCCAGACAGATTTTTGTCCGGCATAGGCCACATACTGAGGAGATGATCCGGCCCGTTCCAGCTCCCGGTCCCTGTTCATGGTCTGCCATGCTTTTTTACGGGCCTGACCTGCAAGATCAGGATTGGCCGTGGCAAACATACTTTGAGCCCCGTCGTCGGACAGCAGCACCGGAGGCTCGCCCAAGGTGGCCGTCCAGAAAGCAAAGGCCAGAGCATGCAGGGTGTCCGCCCGGGGGACGGCGCTGTCTTTGGCTCGCGCTGCAAGCCGCTCACGGATTTCCCCCGCAGCCCGGCGCGTAAAGGTCACCACCAGAATTTTTGCCGGATCTTCTCCCTGCTCAAGAAGTCGATCAATCCTGCCCATAAGAGTCTGAGTCTTGCCCGTTCCAGGGCCCGCCAGGACCAGAACTGGCCCAGGACCGGCATCAATGGCCTGTTGCTGTAACGGATTGGGTACATAAGAGGGGAGGACATCTGCGCAGGAAGACGCAAATTTCGGCACGCAGACAGGTGCAGCTTCGGAGACCTTCACCTCAAGGGCTGCTGGCATGGACATCAAGGTCTTACCATACTTGAATTCGGCCCGCTCCTGTTTGGAAAAAACCGAAATGACCCCGTACTGACCGTCGAATCCTCCCTGCTTGATCACATGGTCCCCCCGTAACCGCGCAATGCCTTCAGCCAAGGGTGAGGACCGCCGTTTGAGATCCTCCAGAGGCACGGAGCGTAAAATCTGCATCTCGGAACCAAAACGCTCGATCAAAGAACAATACATGGTCCGGACTTTTTTGCTTTTGGGACCGGTGCCCACAATTTCCGAAAGGATCTCCGGTAAAGGGATAAGAGAGGTAAATCCGGGATGTCCCACGGGACGTACCGGCGTTGTTCTGTCTGCCAGCTGGAGCACACGGTTCAAAACCCCGATGGTCAGAGGTTTTCCACAAACAGGACAGATGTTGCCCGGCACAATGGTTTCCCGGGGGTCAAGGACCATGGAACATTTACGGTGCCCATCCAGATGATATTTGCCCTCTTCGGGATAAAATTCAAGGGTCCCCCGGAATTCGGTAGCCGAGAGCTGTCCCCTAAGGGCCCCAAAAATAGCGGTATAATCTTTGGCCCCGTGAAAAATATTGGCCTCACGACCCAGATTCGCCCCG
>JAQVZR010000212.1 GCA_028708105.1 Desulfoplanes sp.
GGACTTGAAGGATGGCAGGGTTTCTTTATTCCCCTGACGTCTCCCGCTCATTTTAAAAAAGAACTCAGCCTGCTGTAAGGCAAGGGAATTATGCTTTTTAAAGGGTCCAGAAGTTGTCACATGGAAGAATATCTCAAGGTTCTGTCGGGGAGTGAAGCATGATTTATCATCTTTTGTACCCGTTGAGCAGTGACCTGGGTGCCC
Source organism: Desulfoplanes sp. (assembly GCA_028708105.1). GTDB lineage: Bacteria > Desulfobacterota > Desulfovibrionia > Desulfovibrionales > Desulfomicrobiaceae > Desulfoplanes. The sequence continues at coordinate 205 of JAQVZR010000212.1, forward strand.
TGAACGTTTTGCGTTACATCACCTTTCGGTCTATGCTGGCCATGCTCACGGCCCTGATATTGAGTATCGCCTTTGGTCCCATGTTCATCAACCTACTCAAAAAAAAACATTGTGGTCAGTATATTCAGGAAGATGGGCCGCACCATCAGAGCAAGGCCGGTACCCCGACCATGGGCGGGTGCTTTATGGGCGGGTGTCTGCTGGTCAGCGTGCTGATGTGGGGCAATCTGGCGAATCCGTATCTGTGGCTGATCATTTTTGTTTTTGCCGGGTTTGCCCTGGTTGGTTTTGTGGACGACTATATCAAAGAAGTCCGGCATCATAATCAGGGATTATCAGCCAAAGCCAAATTTCTGGGACAGCTGATTGTGGCTCTCGGAGCCGTGACCATCCTCATGACAATGGCCGGATACAGCAGTGAACTCATGGTCCCTTTTTTCAAGTCTATCCGTCCTGATTTGAGCTGGTGGTATATCCCTTTTGCCCTGATTGTGATCGTGGGGTCGTCCAACGGGGTCAATCTGACCGATGGGCTGGATGGGCTGGCCATTGGGCCCAGTGTGGTCAGTGCAGGATGTCTGGGTATTTTTTTATATATTGCCGGACATGTTGAGCTCGCCCGGTACCTGCAGGTGGCCTATGTTCCCGGCGTGGGGGAAGTGGCTGTTTTCTGCGGAGCCCTGGTCGGTGCCGGACTTGGATTTTTATGGTTCAATGCCTATCCTGCCCAGATTTTTATGGGTGATGTGGGCAGTCTGAGTATCGGAGGAACCCTCGGGTTCATGGCCGTACTGTGCAAACAGGAACTTCTGCTGATCATGATCGGCGGGCTTTTTGTCATCGAAACCCTGTCTGTTATCCTGCAGGTCGGATATTTCAAGATGAGCGGCGGCAAACGCATGTTCCGTATGGCCCCGTTGCATCATCATTTCGAACTGAAAGGAATACCGGAATCCAAAATCATTATCCGGTTTTGGATTCTGTCCATTTTATTATGTTTCATGGCTCTGGCTACACTCAAACTCAGATAAGGTTATATCGAGACTATGCGTGAACTTATTCATCAGGGACAATTACGGGGACATCAGGGCGTCGTCGTCGGAGCCGGTTCTTCGGGGATTGCTGCCGCTCGGTTGCTTTCGGCACTGGGGGCACAGGTTCATTTACTGGAACGTGATGCGATCAATGTGACCCAAAAAATACGGGATCTGGGCACTGATTTGGGCTGGGATCTTCGGATTGGGGCTCATACCGCCGAGGATTTTGCAGGTGCAAATCTCCTGATTTTGAGTCCAGGTGTACCCCTTAAAGCCCTTGCCCCTATGATTCCCAAAACCTGCAAGGTTGTTTCGGAACTGGAATTTGCGTCCTGGTTTGTCACAGAGCCGATTATTGCGGTCACAGGAACCACGGGTAAAACAACAACCACCGGATTGATCAGCCATATCCTGGAGTTCAACGGTAAAACCGTGTTCACGGGGGGTAATATTGGCACCCCGCTGTCTGAGTATCTGCTTTCAGGTAAACGGGTGGATGTTCTGGTCCTGGAAGTGAGTTCGTTCCAATTGCAGCATGTCAGATCTTTCCATCCGCAGGTTGGGGTGTTTGTCAATTTTTCTCCCAATCATCTGGATGTCCATACATCTCTGGAAGAATATTTTACGGCCAAACTTAATCTGTTCGCCCGGATGCAGGAAAATGATCTGGCCGTGATCCATTTGAGTCTGAAGGATGAACTCGAAGGACGATCTTTTACCCGTGCCCGTCGGGTATATTATGTGGGGACGGATCGTTTTGCATGTCCTGCACTTCCCGGCCCGCACAACCAGGAAAATCTGGAAGCGGCCTGGCTGGCATGCAGATCCTTCGGCGTGGACGAAGCCGGGGTGCAGCGGGCCATCCAGACCTTTCATCCCAAAGCACATCGATTGGAGCTTGTTGGCGAATACGCCGGGGTGCGTTGTATCGATGACTCCAAGGCCACGACCATCACGGCTCTGGGTGCGGCCTTAAAAAGTTGTAGTGCACCAGGGGCTCCTGCAAAAAATATTATGTTGCTGGCCGGAGGGGGGTTCAAAGGGGGCGATGTGGGTTCTCTTAATGCGCTGCTTAAGGAACGGGTCAAAGCCGTTTTCCTTTTCGGGGCCGGTCGGGAGCATTTTGAGCCGGTTTGGAAAGATCTTGTCCCCGTGCAGTGGAGTGCTTCTTTGGAAGAAGCGGTTGTTCTGGCCTGTCGTGGGGCAGTGGATGGTGATGTCGTGTTACTGTCTCCAGCCACATCCAGCTTTGATTTGTTCAGTGATTACAAGGCAAGGGGCAAAGCATTCCAGGCGGCAGTCAAAACATATTATGCTGGAATAAACAATGACAGCGACCCGCAAAGGAATTGATTTCTGGCTTCTGATCACGGTGCTTGTGCTCACCGGGTTTGGCCTTGTCATGGTTATGAGTGCCAGCGGGATCATGGCTGAAAAGTTCTGGGGCGATGCATACTATTTTATTTTCAGACAGGCCCTGTTCGCCGGACTGGGCATTATTCTTATGCTGGGCACGATATGCGTACCGCGTCCGGTTTTGCGCACCATGCATTATCCCCTGTTGTTCGGAGCATTGATTCTGCTCATATTGACCCAGGTTCCTCTGGTTGCAGTCAAGGCCGGCGGGGCGAGCCGCTGGGTGCGGTTGGGATTTTTCAGCATCCAGCCGCTGGAAGTGGCCAAGGTCGCCCTGGTATTTTATCTGGCGTATTTTTTTTCACGTAAAAAGGATCAGGTCAAAACTTTCCGTATCGGTTTTGTACCGCCTTTTCTAATGACCGGGATCATGTGTGTGCTGCTGCTTATGCAGCCGGATTTTGGCGGGGCCATGGTTTTGACCATGGTGCTTTTTCTGCTCTGTCTGGTGGGCGGTACGCGATTTTTCTATCTGTTTGTGTCCGCGCTCATGGCCGGAGGCATGGCCGTAACTCTGGTCATCACCTCCCCGTACCGGTTTAAGCGCTGGTTTGCATTCCTCGATCCTTTCAAGGATGCCCATGATACCGGATATCAGCTGGTTCAGTCCCTTTATGGCCTGGGGGCCGGTGGATGGACTGGCGTTGGTCTCGGAGCCGGAAAGCAGAAACTTTTTTTTCTCCCTGAAGCCCATAATGATTTTATCCTGGCTGTGATCGGGGAAGAACTGGGTTTTCTGGGGGTGTCCCTGGTTATCATACTCATGGGATTTATTTTGTGGCGGTGTGTGATCATTGCCCTGCGTCATGGGGAGATCCAGGATCGGTTGCTGGCTTTTGGAACCGGTCTGCTCATTGTGCTCGGGGGCCTGTTGAATACGGCCGTCGTGCTCGGTGCTGCACCGCCCAAGGGCGTTGCTCTTCCTTTTTTGAGCTACGGGGGCAGCCATCTGCTCATGGGATTTATTTGCATGGGTGTCCTGCTTAATCTTTCCCGGACGCCTTCACGTACAGGGTAAACATGTTTTTGTTCTGTACGGGATATTCAAAGGTAACGAGATAGGGTTGGACCGTCGTGGTTTTCTGCCGTCCCAGGTGCAGGGGCGTAGATCGAAACAAACAAGTAAGAAGGACGGATGTGTTGTGAAAAGGATTCTGCTGACGACAGGGGGCACTGGAGGCCATATTTTTCCAGCCCTAGCCGTGGCCGATACACTGCGCACGCGTTTCCCGGAATGCCGGATCATGTTCGCGGGAGGAACCCGAGGCCCCGAGCGTGAACTGGCAACGAATGCCGGGCTGGAATTCGTTGCCCTACCCGCACAGGGAATCCTGGGCAAGGGGCTGCGGTCCATTCCTGCCCTGATATCCATGGGTGTTGGTGTGTTCAAGGCCATGGGTCTGATCCGTTCTTTCAAGCCCGAAGTGATCGTCGGTTTTGGGGGCTATGCAGGTTTTTCTCCGGTCATGGCCGGGGTGTTGCGCAAGGTGCCAACAGCCATTCACGAACAGAACAGTATTCCGGGGATGAGTAACCGCATGCTGGGTTCGCGGGTTGACCGGGTCTTTGTCTCTTTTCCGGATCAGACCGGATATTTTCCGGCTGACCGGGTTTGTCTGTCCGGGAATCCTGTGCGCTCGGAAATTATTGCTTTGGGTGCCGGAGAGGTGAGCAGGTCCACGCATACCAAAAACCTCCTTATTCTTGGAGGCAGCCAGGGTGCGACGGCCATTAATGAAGCCGTCATGAACGTTTTGCCGGCCTTATGTGCGGAGCATATCACCATCTGGCATCAGACCGGGAAAAAAGATTTGCAGCGGGTCAGGGACCGGTACAATGCAATCTGTCCGGAAGCCAGGGTTGAAGCCTTTATTCAGG
>JAQVZR010000005.1 GCA_028708105.1 Desulfoplanes sp.
TTTTCGAGTATGCTCCCGGCCTTGGTGTTTGTGGTTGTGCTGCCTATGATGTTTGGATGATACAATGTTCTGCTTTGCGGGTTGTCAGGCGCTGAGCGCTTCCGTTTTTCCTGCCCCGTGTTCGCCGCCGATTGTTTTGTTCCAGCGTTTCAGACATTTTTTGATGTCTTCCAACCCAAAGGGTTTGCTTAAATAGTCATCCATACCCGCCGCAAGACATCGCTGTTTGTCTGTTGGCATGGCATGGGCGGTCATGGCAATGATCGGTATGCGATGATTATTTTGAGATTGTTTTTCTTTTTCTCTGATTTTTTGGGTTACTTCATAGCCATCCATTACGGGCATCTGGCAGTCCATAAAGACAAGGTCGTATGTCCCTTGTTCCAGAAACGTGAGGGCTTCTTGTCCGTTGGTGGCTATGCTCACTTTACATCCCCAATAGTTGAAAGCCTCGGTGGCTACCTGCTGGTTGATTTCATTATCATCGACCAGCAGAAGCGATAACGGAAATTGTTCCTGTGTTCCTTGCGTTTGGCCTTCAAGGGGGTTTGGGGGATCATTTTCAAGTTCCAGCGATTTTATAAGTATATTAAAACATTCGGATTGTCGCAGGGGAAGGGTCAGTGATGACCGGATGTTCAGGCCCGGTCGTTGGATTTCCTGTTCTGATTGTATCTGTGCAATCCAGAGATTTGAACTGCGGATACTGGCCAGGACATTGAGAAAGCTGTCTGTCAGGGGGAATTGTCTGTTGTTTTCAAGAATCACAATATTGAACTGTCCGTCTTTGACCTTTTTCTCTATGGTATCGGTCTCGTCGGGATGGATGGTGGTACAAGAGACTTCGTGGCGGCGCATGATTTGAGATAGAGACCGTTGATTCATGATATTCGGGGATACGAACAGGACACGTCTGGTCGCAATGTTTTCTTTGGAAAACAGATTGTCCCCGGTGTTCGACGGCATCGCAGGTGTGAGCTTGACGTCAAACCAGAACAGCGACCCCTTCCCAACAGCACTTTTTACTCCGAGTTTTCCGCCCATCATACCTACCAGTTCTTTGGAGATGGAAAGCCCCAGCCCGGTTCCTCCGAATTTTCTGGTCATGGTTTCATCTGCTTGTCCGAAGGGATCAAAAATGTTGGAAATTGCTTCCTGAGGAATACCTATTCCCGTATCCTGAATTTCAAACATCAACACATAGGGCGTGTCTGAAGACGCAGGTGCTGTACGGATGACCACCTTGCCCGCTTCAGTAAATTTGACGGCATTTCCGATGATATTGATAAGAATCTGACGTAATCGTTCGGAATCTCCCTGAACCCATTGGGGCGTATTTGGATGGATTGAGAAATCAATATCCAGTCCTTTTTTTGTGGCTGACAGAGAAAACAGGGTCACAACTTCTTCAATCAGTTCCCAAAGATCAAAGCAATGTGCGGTAAGAGTAAATTTACCGGCCTCCATTCTGGAAAGTTCAAGAATATCATTGATGATAGATAGAAGACTTTCCGAGGAAGAGAGCACTGTCTTGTTTAAACGTTGCTGCCGTGCGTTGAGATCTGTCCTGGAAAGCAGTTCCGTCATCCCCAGAATTCCATTCATGGGGGTGCGTAACTCATGGCTGATATTGGCAAAAAATTGTGTCTTGGCGGCATTGGCAGCTTCGGCTTTTTTTCTGGCCTCTTTTGAGTCTTCAAGTAATATCTTCAGCTGTTGATTGGCCTTGGAGAGCTCTGCAGTCCGTTCCTCTACAAGTTGTTCCAGATTTTCTCTGCTTTTTTCCAGCTTTCCATCCCTGTCCTGGATTTGGTGCAGCATCGTGTTAAAGCCTTCCATCAGACTTCCCAGCTCATCATTCGATTTTTTTTGAGCCCGTAATGCATAATTTTTCTGTTCTGAAACTGTCTTCATGATTTGTAAAAGATAGAGGATCGGGGTGGAAATGATGCGTTGGAAACGGATAGATAACACATAGGAAAGCAGGATACAGAGAATAAAAACAGCTGTTGTGATAAGGGCATAGGATTGGATACGATTTCTAAGATCTATGGGAATTGCCGTCAGCCGGATTGAACCGATGGCATTGTCCTCAAAAAGGATATCCGAAGTGATTGTTATTTTTTGGGGTGTGAATAATGGGAACAGAGGAGGCGCAGGCCTGGTTGGGGCTGTATACTCACAAAATGTTTTGCCCTGTGTGTCCAGCAGGCATGCGTTTGTAATGTCCTTTTCTGTGGAAAGAGATTGCAGGGTATCCAACGCAGCTGCTTTGTCATCAAATGTCAGGGCTGCTACGGAATTTTTTCCCAGAACGCGGGCTAGAGCGGTTGTCTCAATCTGTTTGCTTATATACAGAACTCTGACCTCGTTGGCGATAAAGGCCATGGATGCTAGGAAAAGGACAACGATATTGAGAACCGTCATGACCAGAGCTAGTTTGTATTTAATGGAAAGGTTCTGCAAACGTGTTTTCATGGTTTTTTCTCCGAAGTATATGTCTTTTCGGCAAGTCTAAGCAGGCGTGAGCTAATGCATAAATTGTTTTGTCTGGCCTTGCTTTGATTGATGGCAAAGCGGATTTTATTGTCACGTTGAACAAAAGCTATCATCCCTCCCGCCTGGATGAAATGGGCTGAATTTCCTATGGTCAGGATTGGTCGGGAATTGTTGGTCAGAAAAGACTGACATCCTCGAGAGAGTGGCTGGTCAGTTACAAAAAGAATATAACATGATTGAGTAGTCAGTTTTTCGGGCGAGGTGCAGTACGTGATGTCGATTTTTCGGCCGTGGATTGTTCTTGACTCCAGGGATTCAAAGCATTGTAGATGTTTTTTGTCGCCCATAATAACAATGGAAAAGGGTTGATTTTTATCCTTGAAGGCTTGTTCGGGCCATTCAATAAATTTGGCAAAATTGAAGATATATGCCGCCTTGATTCTGTATTTTAGAATCTCCGGGGCAGTTTCTGTATCCAACGCGTCAGCTTCGTGCGGAATAATGAACACCGACAGCACGAGAGCAAGGATGAACAGAAAAAGAGACGAGCGGTTACTCATTACTAAAGAATCCTGCCAATGTGAAAATCAAATGGCGCATGGGGCGTATATGGAACGTTCGATTTTTGCGCTGCTAACGGTCACGATTTGTAAATCTATTTCCCCGTGTGAGGGTTTAAAAGATTTTGGCCTACAATGGAAAACTCGAGATTTTGTTGTTGGTTTCTTTGCAAATTGAAGATCCATGGTTGTGTACGCAGGAATACTGTCCTGATGTAATTCCGAGGCATAGCGTACCCCAGCACATGAGGTGAACAGAAATTTGGGGCGCGGGCGCGTTGGAAATCTTTGAGGTATCATCGTTGGCTCTTTAGAAATTCCAGGTTATTTTTCCGTAGACGCTGGGTGTTATTTCTGTGGGAACGATTTCATCCTGGAGAAATTCGAGATGTTTGGATTCCAGAATGTTGCGTCCGACAAGGCTCAGTTCGATATTTTTACGGGGTTTCCAGGCGAGACGGATATCTGCTGTGAGGTAGGCATCCACTCCCAGTGCTTCGATGCTGTCCACGTAACGTAGCCAGATGTCTGCCTGGGTTGCATGGGGAAGGTCGAACATGGAGCGGAGAGAGACCTGGTGTGCCGGATTGCTTTTGGCGTTGGCAGAATTATTTGCTCCGGTAATGGAGATATCCGGATGAAGACAGATATCCATCCAGGTGTAGGCTGCTTTCAGGGTGATCCATGAGAGAGGTTTCCAGTCCGATGAAATTTCTACACCATAGGTTTCTGCATCCATGACGTTGTCGAACACAAAATTAATCTCTCCCGGAGAGCTGGATGTGCTCGAGGTAACATTGATGAGATGATGGTACTCGTTATAGAACAGGGCACAGTCAAAGGAGAGTTCCGGGGTGACCACTGTCCTGTAGCCTACTTCATAGGCGAGCAGTTCTTCAGGTTCAATATCGTCGTTGCCCAAAATAGATATAGTGCCTGGAAAGGGGTCTGAAAGTACTATAGTAAAACGTACGGATTGTTCGATCCATGAAGGTGTTCGTGCTGCTCGGGAAAAGGCCGCCCAAAATGAGTTTCGGTCGTCAGGTGTCCACATCAGTCTGGCTGAGGGCTGGATTTCCGTTCCATAATTTGTGTAGTGTTCAATCTTGCTGCCCAGCGTCAGCGTTAGAATATCCACCTTCAGAGTAATGGTGTCCTGGAGAAAACAACTGGCAATGGAGGAAGATTTCCTATCGGGTTCCAAATTGCTTGAAAACCGGTTTTCCGCTCGATCCTGGATATATCTGTAACCTGCGCCCCAGAGGATATCCTGGATATTTCCCAGGTTAAAGCGATGTTGCAGTTCCAGATCCAGGGTGTCTTCTCGGATGCCGAAGGTCGTATCATCGACCAACGGGTCGTCCTGGTTATCTTCGGTCCGTTCAAAATGGCTGTAATACATCTGGTATGTGCTTTCGGATTGAGCTGAAAAGGTATGCGTCCAGCGGCCAAGGATATTTCCGCCGGTCATATTCGTATCCAGATCGCATGTTTGAGAGGTGCCCTCAGGTTCACCATTTTCACCATTGTTCTGGTAGATGTCTCCCTGGAGGGTGAAATTTTCGCCGTTGAAGGATTGGTAATCCATGCGGAATCCACCTTGCAGCGTCTGCCATCCAGTGTCCGTGTCTTCGTTCATACTGAATCCATTGTCATTCCATGAATGATGTTTTGCATAGACGCGATAGTGACCTCTTTCCTGCATGGTACCTCCGTAACGGACACTCCCGAATACAGGTTCTGTACTTCCTGATCCTGCTGTTACAAGTGTTCCCTGGGTATCTTTACTGCTTTTTGTGAGGATATTAATGACCCCGTTGACTGCGTTGGCTCCCCAAAGAGATGCCCCCGGTCCACGGATGACTTCTATTCTGTCAACGTCTTCCAGCATGATATCCACTGCGTCCCAATAGACGCCGGAATAGACAGAGGAGTAGACGGTACGTCCGTCTATGAGCACCAGGAGTTTGTTGGCAAATCGCCAGTTGAATCCTCGGGAAGTGACAGCCCAATCGTGTGCATCGATCTGGGCGACCTGCAGTCCCGGGACCATGCGCAGAACGTCGGAGATGGTCGTGGCCCCGCTGCGGCGGATGTCTTCATTTGTAATGACAAAGGCGGCTGCGGGTGATTTTGAGAGAGGCTGGGATGTTTTTGAGGCCGAGAAAATGGACAGATCCATCAGATCCTGAATGTCCAGATTGAGAAGATCATCATCCGGGGATGTTGGTTCGGCGGCTGCGGAGAAGACGAAAGATGGAAGTACGGCAAAAAAGAAAACAGAAAATAATGTACAATATCGTTGCAATAGGTGTTTCCGTATGCAATGGACTAAATTCATTAGCGTTTTCCGATGTTGTCTATTTTTGTCTTACTAAACCAAACCCCGTTTCAGACCCATAGTTTTCGAACAGGTTATCACTGTTCAATTCTTTTTTCACCGCGAAGGGCACGAAGGAACGCGAAGGGTGAAGAATCTGGGATAGATTGAGCTTTATTTTGTTGCTTTTCTTCGCGTTCCTTAGCGTTCTTCGCGGTGAAAAAAGCTCAATCCCTCAAACGTGGTTTGGTTTAGTTGTACATGTAGGAAAAGTAGTATTTATATATGTTAAACATTGGTGTTGTTCAAGCCTTTATTCGAAAATTTGCATAAAGGTTGAAAAATTACCAGCAATTCACATGAATTAAAAGTCAACTAGCTAATTTTATGGTTAAATAAACTATGTTATTCAAAAATATAAAACGTACTATTCGCATGAATTGAAACGACTATGAGGAGTTTACGGTTCATCCGGCAAAAGATACCCGTTTTCTCTGGATGTTTTGTTAAGAGTGTTGAGGAATGATTTTATCTGTCATACCATTTTTACTTTGTATTGAGACCATCAAGAGAAGATTTGCCAATCAAGGTAGAAGCGGCTTCCAGCCGCTTTCTTCGGTCATTAAAAAATGAAAATGGTATCACTATGTACCCTGACGGTGAGGCAGAAAAATGCCCTGAAAGGGCTACACATACCGGCTCCGGTCAACGTTCTGGGTATCGGTTGAGTTCGATTCTATGCCCTGAAAGGGCACAACCGCATGAGGTGAAAATGCATCCGTGTAGAACCGGTCCAAGGACCAGGCCGTGTCCATTGCCCGGACTCGTGTGCAGGCGGGAGAAACCACCGCGTGGCATTACCTGAAAAAGAGTGTGGAGCGCTATGTGCTTCTGGAAGGGCGGGGGGCGTTGAGGTGGGTGATCTGGAGCCCGCAGCCGTTGGTCCGGGGAGCGTGGTCTGTATCCCGGCCGGGTGTAGGCAGCGGATAACCTGTGTGGGGAATTCGGATCTGGTGTTCTTATGCATCTGTTCACCGAGATTCCGGTCCGCGGATTACGTGGCAATCTCATAGCCTTGTGATGAGACCAGCCGGGATTGAGGAGCGTCAAAAGAGAGCATTTTTTTTGTCATGTACATGCTTCTGGCATTGTTCGGGTATTCCATCGTCCGATAATCATGGATCGTACGGGTGCCCTGGTTTGCATACTCCAGCTGGATCAATCGGATGTATACACAGGGGACGTGCCTGAGAAATGAGTTAAACCAAACCCAGTTTCAGACCCATAGTTTTCGAACAGATTATCACTGTTCAATTCTTTTTTCACCGCGAAGGGCACGAAGGAACGCGAAGGGTGAAGAATCTGGGATAGATTGAGCTTTGTTTTGTTGCTTTTCTTCGTGTTCCTTAGCGTTCTTCGCGGTGAAAAAAACTCAATCTCTCAAACGTGGTTTGGTTTAGGCATCCATTTTTTTCTCCGTGCATCGGTCCACCAGATACAGGATCGATTTGTAGGTAATACCCGCGTGTTCAGATAATCCGATTTCGCAGGTCCGGCTGGTGGAATAGCCCTGGGTGCAGTCGGGGGGGGGCGGGAATTTGTTTTTTCGGGTTCCGGGTGTCGTGGGCATTGAGTTCAGGAAAGGTGAATCCGCGATCTCCGGCAAAGCCGCAGCAGTCCATGGACGGGGCGTTCTTTGGGGATGCTTGCGGTGAGCCGGTCGTGAAGCTTTTGGTATTTGCCTGTGAGCATGGAGACCTCCCTGGGGGGGCGTTTCCCGTACCTGATCTGGGGAAAAAAGAACAGGTGGGCAGATGAAAAAAAACCTCAGGCAGAAAAATAAGGGATTGTGCAGTGGGGGAGGGATTGGTACCTCCTGTCGTCTGTTTTGAAAACTATACGGAGAGACCCATGCATGAATTTTTAGCGGTGACGTTATTCATGTTCCTGGCAGCCATGGCCCCAGGGGCTGATTTTGCTCTGGTGGTCCGTAATTCCCTTATCTATTCCCGCCGGGCCGCCTGTTATACGGCCCTTGGGATTGGAGCTGGGCTGGGAGTGCATACGACCTATAGCGTGCTTGGACTGGCCATGATTATTGCCGGGTCCGCAACATTGTTTGCCGTGATCAAGTATGCAGGGGCAGGCTATCTTTGTTATCTGGGGGTACGTAGCTTTATGCAGGGAGGAGGCCCCGAATCCTTGGATATGGCCGGGAGTGCAGAAAATATCGGGGCATTGCGGGCCTTCCGGCAGGGTTTTCTGTGCAATGTTCTCAATCCAAAGGCCCCACTGATTTATATTGCCTTTTACAGCGTTGTCCTCCCGGCCAACACGGGACTCATAGCCAAGGCCTTGTATGGTGCCGAATTCATGATTGTTGTGGGAGGATGGTTTGTTTTGCTGGCCTGCGCCATTTCACATCACGCGGTTAAACGTGGGCTTGGACGTGTGCAAAAGGTGCTGACCAAAGTGCTTGGAGGGATGATGTTCTATTTTGGCATCCGCCTGGCCTTGGCCGAGGGGTAAATGTACCCCCCGGATATCTTGATTTTTTCTATGTTTTCCACGTTACTCGGTTCACATTGGCCGGACCACGCTGGACGGTTCGGCGATAGGTTACCGAGGGAATGCCAAAGAGCATGGCATAGCCGATCTGATGATCCTCGGGGATGTTCAGCCGGACGCGGATGTCCGGGAAAATGGTTTTGATGCACCAGGTGAGCATGCCGTCCCACAAAGTTCCCAGACCCATGGCCTGGGCCATCAATTCAAAATAGGAAAGGGCGATGTGGGTGTCCTGCACGGGGCAGGGAGCTGATCGGGGAGCCGAGGCCACCAGAAAATGGGGGGCTCCCCGGAAAATGATATCCTGGTTTTTTTTCTTCCACATTTTGGTGGCCTGCATAAGATATTTTTTGGTGAAATCGCTTGGGGCATCATCGGCCTTGGTTTGTGCAATGCGCGCATATATTTCTTCGCGCAGGGCAAGGACCGCATCGCGTTTGTCCATCACCGTCAGCAGCACCTGCTGGGCATTAACCCCTGTGGGTGCATGCCGGACAATGTCCAGAAGATAATCGATGACGGCCGGGGGCACATTTTCTTCCTTGTAGGCACGTACGGACCGGCGTCCTTGGATAAGATTGGCCAGTTTTTCCGGGTCCGGAAGATTGCCCTTGAGCAGGGTGCAATGGTCCGGATCAACACCCAAAATGGAGAGGGCACCTGTGGGGCAGATGGCCAGACAATGCTGGCAGCGGATGCAGCGTTGGGCACCGGTTAACCGTGGCACTTTGCCCATGGTGATGGCACCCACTGGACAATCCTGGACGCATAGTCCGCATGAAATGCACCGTTCTGTATCAATGGTAAATTGCATCCAATTCCTTTTTTTTGTTATGCTAAACCAAACCCAGTTTCAGACCCATAGTTTTCGAACAGGTTCTCGCTGTTCAATCCTTTTTTCACCGCGAAGGGCGCGAAGGGTGAAGGATCTGGGATAAATTGAGCCTTGTTTTATTGCCTTTCTTCGTTTTTCTTAGCGTTCTTCGCGGTGAAAAAAAACTCCACTCCTCAAACGTGGTTTGGTTTAGGCGCGGGTTGCCGAGCAGACGCTCAACGTTCCCAGAATAAAAAACTTATGTTTGTTGGATTGTTTGGTCATCTTTACGCTTTTCTTCAGATTTTTGATGGTTTTTTTTGTTATAAATTTCAGGATACAGCCGTCTTGCACACTCGGGGCAGATGCCGTGGCTGAATTGGGCTTCGGAGTGGGTATGGATATATTCTTCTATCTGTTCCCAATATCCCTCGTCATTGCGGATTTTTTTACAGGAAGCGCAGATGGGCAGAAGTCCTCGTAATTGTTTCACGTTTCCCAGAGCCTTTTCAAGCGTATCCTTGGTAGCGATGAGGGTTTTGTTCAGATGCTCCAATTCCTGATTTTTCTGCTGAAGCCGCAGCTCGGACTCTTTGTGCTCCATAATTTCCAGCGTAAGTTGTGCGTTGAGTTCTTCTGCCCTGAGTTTTTCTTGTGAAAGAATGATGTTGAGTTTTTTGTTTTTGTTGCCCGTCCGCAGGACATTTTCCCCGGCGTTATGCATCATTGTGCCGGACTTGAAGAGGATGATGACAAACAATATTCCCAGGAGCCCGATAACCGTGAAGATCAATCCGGAGTCTATGATTAATCTGGCCACGAGGATGGGCATGGGGAGAATGAGAAATGGAATATAGGAGGGTTTCCATGAAGAATAGAGGGCTACGGCCGAAGCACTTATGGATGTAATGCATATGCCTAGAAGTAATTGATGGGTCGGGTGGTTTGCAGGCCATAGGATCATGACAGAGAAGCTCCACATAACGGCTACGGCAACGGAGCCCAGGGCATGACGATCAGCCCATTGGAAGATATCGTTTTCTGATGGTTGTCTGGTCTGGAAAGCGGCAAGGGTGGAGTAGCGTGCACAACCGATGACAAGAAAAATGCCCATCCATACAAGAATTTTCGTATGGGAAACGACATTCCAGAGTATGATGCAGACTCCCGTCGCAACAAACAGGATGCCGAAAAGTCCTATCCAGGATTGTTTGTATATTTGTTGGATCTGGCTCTGGAGGATGATTAAATTGGTTTCCGCACCTTCTTTTTTTCCCCAGTGTTCGTTCATATGAGATCCCCCTTGGTGGAGTGGTGTTCACTATGGCGATATGAACGGGAATGTGATGACGTTGCCTGTGTTATACCATTTTTTGTATGCCAAAGAATAGGGGTAGTCCATGGGCTGCTACCAAAAAAAAATTATCGGGTACGCATGGAATGAGAGTGCGGGAATGCTTTTTTCGCAGGAATATTGTTGGTTGGTTGATAATGTATTCTCGCAGGACTTGTCTTGCTCATCGTATTGACATAGGGCCAAGAAGAACAGTTGAGTGACCATATTTGTGTGACAACCGGTTGGGGAGATTTTTGACGTCTGATGAGATATTTTTCTGTACGGATTCTTTTTTTCTCCATGCTGTATTGCTGTTGTTGCATTGCCCAGAACGCGTTTGCCGTTCCGCATATTCTTGTTCTCAATTCCTATCATAGCGGGTATACGTGGTCTGATGATATCCTTTCCGCCATCAAGGATGGAATCCTTGGAGTATATCCCGATGCGGTCCTGGATGTGGAATATATGGATTCCAAGAGGTATCCTGGGGAGGCATATCGTCGGAGCCTTGTACGTTTGTATGGTCAGAAATTCAGACATCAACGGTTTGATCTTGTTTTTGTCACGGACGATAGCGCTTTTCAGCTGGCCATGACCCACGGGGCTTCATTGTTTCAGGATGCCCCGATCATATTTTGCGGCGTAAATTATTTTCAGCCCGACATGATTCCCTCGGGTGCCCGCATCACCGGCGTGGTGGAGTCCTACGATATAGGACGGACCCTCACGCTGGCCCTTGCCGTACAGCCGTATATCAAGCGGGTTGTGGTCATCAATGACAAAACGCTTACCGGACGATCCATACGCAAAACACTGAACAACGCCATGGCGGCATTTCCCACCCTTTCCTTTGAGATCCTTCCCGACTTTCCGCTGGATGATTTGGAAGCGTTCGTTTCAGACCTTGCCAGGGATACCATCGTGCTTTTTTTGGTTTATTTTCGGGATAATCAGGAAAAATATTATGAGCCCTCGAAGACTGTCCGTTCTCTTGCCGAGAAAAGCAGTGTCCCCCTCTATGGTGTTTGGGATTTTTATATGGGGCAGGGCCTCATGGGGGGCATGGTTGCCAGCGGGTATCTCCAGGGAGAAACCGTCGCCAATCTGGGGCTACAGGTTTTGGCAGGGAAAGATATTGCGGATATCCCCGTGGTCTATTCCGGAGTTTCGGAAACTATATTCGATTATCGCCAGCTTGCAAAGCATGAGATAGCTTTATCTCGGCTTCCTGCCTCCTTGAAAATTTTGAATCGACCCTATGGAGATCATAAGAATGTACTCATTTTGCATTCGTACAATCCGGAATTGGAATGGACTGCACGGATTCACGATGGAATATTCCGGACATTGAAAGAATATGATCCGGAGATGCATATCTTTACCGAATACATGGATACCAAACGTCACTGGGGGGCGTCGTATCTTCATGAGCTTATTACTCTGTATCAGATGAAATATCACGCTCATGATCTGGATCTGATCATATGTTCCGACGATAATGCGTATAACTTTGCGAGCCGGTATCGGAAAAAACTGTTCGGTGATATCCCCTTGGTGTTTTGTGCGGTGAATTCTCTGGATGTACTCACTGCACGCCTTGAAAAAAGTACGGGGGTACTGGAATCCTACGATATAAAGGCCACCCTGGAGGTTGCCTTTAAACTGTATCCCGGAATCCGAAAGGTGTTGGTGATCAATGATGTTACCACCACGGGCAAGGCCAATATTGAAAGACTTGAAAAGATCCTGCCTACACTCAGCGTAAAACCGGACATGGAATATCTGCAGGACTGCTCCATGGCTGACGTACTGGAGCGGGTGGCAACCCTTGAAGACGATACTGTTATTTTGTTGTTTGCTTTTTTGCGGGATCATAACAACCGGTTTTTTTCCTCTAAGGAAAGTTGCCGGATGATATGCTCCAAAAGCCGTCGTCCTGTGTTCGCTGTCTGGGATTTTTATCTTGGGGAAGGGATTGTTGGTGGTATGTTGACCTCCGGGGTTATGCAGGGAAAGGAGGCTGCACGGTTGGCTCTTGAAATACTGGAAGGCCAAGATCCGGAGTCGCTGCCCATATCCACCCGTGGTTCAAATACATATATGTTTGATGACAATGTCTTGAGAAAGTACCATCTGAACAAGGAGCTGCTTCCAGCGTCAAGCACAGTGATCAACAAACAGGAATTATCCCGGGGGCAATACCGGCTGGCATTTGGGTTCACTCTTGTTTTATTGGCTGTTTTTATTGTGCTGGTCGGTGGATTGGGGTGGAAAAACTGCGAACATAAGCGTCGGCAGAAGGAGCTGGAAAAGGAAGCCTTGACCGATCCCCTGACCGGGGCCTTGAACCGTCGCTCCTGTTTGCAATGTATTGATATGCAGATTGTTGCTTCCAAAATGAGCGGCAAAGGGTTTTCCATGTGCTATGTGGATCTTGATGACCTCAAGCACGTCAATGATAGCTTTGGACATTACGAGGGAGACCGGTATATTCTGCTGGTTTCCGATATGATCCAGCAGAATATCAGGAATACGGACGCACTGTGCAGGATCGGGGGCGATGAGTTCATCGTTGTTTTTCCCTCCTGTGCCTTGGCGGATGCCCGGAATATTTGGGACAAAATCCAGACAAAGATTATTGCTCTGAATGATTCGGCTCGGTATGCTTATCATATAAGTGTCAGTGTGGGCTTTACGTTTTTTGAGGTCAGTGATCCGAAAACAGCTGCGGAACTGATCGCAGTGGCTGATACGAACATGTATCAGGGTAAAATGGAAACCCGACGGGATACGAACGGGCGGTGAACAATCTGAGCCCTGTGAAATTTTCATTTGCCTTTGCGGTTTTGCTTGACGTAGAGACTCCGCCTGGAGCGGGACGGATTGAAAAAATTCATAATTAGGAGCGTAAACGATGTTGAAGATCGGTTTTGTCGGATGGCGCGGGATGGTCGGCTCGGTGCTCATGGGCAGGATGCTGGAGGAGAAGGATTTCTCGGGATTCGAGCCCCTGTTTTTTACCACCTCTCAGGCCGGACAGGCCGGACCGGATGTGGGAATTGACGTGCCTCCCCTGGCCGATGCCTTTGATTATGCACTGCTTACGAGTATGGATGTCATTGTTTCCTGTCAGGGCGGGGCATATACGGAGAAATGTCATCCCCAACTCCGCAAACTGGGATGGCAGGGGTATTGGATCGATGCCGCTTCCACCCTGCGTATGGCCACGAACAGCGTGATCGTCCTTGATCCGGTCAACCGAAAGGTAATCGACCACGCTCTTGATGCCGGAATCAAGGATTTTATAGGGGGCAACTGCACGGTTTCTCTGATGCTCATGGCCCTTGGGGGACTCTTTGAAAATAATCTGGTGGAATGGATGACCTCCATGACCTACCAGGCCGCATCCGGGGCCGGGGCCAAAAACATGCGCGAACTGGTAAACCAGATGCGGGTTATCGGTACCGAATCCGCAGCCATTCTGGATAATCCGGCCGCAGCCATTGGCGAACTGGACCGCAAGGTCATTTCCACCATGCGTGACGCTTCCTTCCCCACGGACAATTTTGGCGCAGCTCTGGCCGGCAGCGTGATCCCCTGGATCGACCGGCCTCTGGAAAGCGGCCAGACCCGGGAAGAGTGGAAAGGTTTTGTGGAGACCAACAAGATTCTGGGACGATCAGATCGTCCCGTACCCATCGATGGCCTGTGCGTGCGTATCGGGGCCATGCGCTGTCACAGCCAGGCTTTTACCATCAAGCTGAATAAAGACATTCCCGTTCCAGAGATCGAAGCCATGCTCGCGGCCCACAACGACTGGGTCCGCGTCATCCCTAATGAAAAGGAGATCTCCATGCAGGAACTGACTCCGGCCCGGGTGACAGGAACGTTGGACGTCCCCGTGGGCAGAATCCACAAAATGAATATGGGACCAAAATATTTGACCGCTTTTTCCGTAGGCGACCAGCTCCTGTGGGGGGCTGCCGAACCCCTGCGCCGGATGCTTCAGATTTTGCTGGAGCGGCTGGGGTAGAAGAATCTTCGTCCCAATTTTTTTTGTACGCGTATCATCGAAAAAGGCGGTCAGGATGTAAATCTGGCCGCCTTTTTCATGGGAATCCAAACTCTTTTGTACGCTGGTTGCAAAGAAGATACTCAGGATCACCAAATGTGAGCAAATAACTATGCAAGTCATTGAAGATGGCTGCTCAAGTTATGGAGCGTTGCACGTCATCGCGGAGTTGATACGGGATCTTTTTGACCGGTTTCAGAATGCAGGGAGTTGGGAATACCTTTTAGAATATCATGGATCACGGAAGCGAGTTGTGCCTGGAACCATTCGGGTGAAGGCTTGGGACCGATCCATGCGATGTCCTCAAGTGTGTGCAAGGGAAATGTATCGAGAATATCCGCCACAGATATGGGATCGACCCACATGTCCTTGCAAACGGCATTGGCCATGATGTTGGCCCAGTCAAAGGAAGCGTGTCTACTTATAAACACGATATCTACGACATCCTTGGGTTCTGAGCGGCTCAGCGCTGTAATTTTGTTGGAAAGAATATTTTCTAGGGTATCGGTGCGTTTGAAAAGGGGGGTCAGTACAGGTATGCCGGAGCGGAATGGGACGTCGTCGACGAAATCTATTTTTAATGCGAAATCGTCTCCCGGTATCTGCATCCGGACAAACCCTGCATCGGCCACGGCAACTTTCGGAGGGAGATGATTGTTCGTCAACGTTTTCAGGATCAGCTCAACGTCCTGCTTGAACGTGCTGCTCTGGTTCACAAAAAAATCAAGATCATCAGAATAGCGATGGTGCAGATATGCGCGGCTCAGAGCTGTGCCCCCCGTCAGATAGAAACCCACGGGCAGGGGGGAGATGATTTTAAGGACGGTGTCCTGCAGAGGATACAGCATATTTTGATAGTAGTCGGCGTGCATGGGTATAGTATTTCCTGCGTTGCGGAGGAAAAAGTCTGGCAATGGTTTGGTCGGATAGGGCTCGCATGAGTTCATCACACCCCAGAAGAGAGACCAGTTCGTACCAGGAGAGAGAGCCAAGTGCCCTGATGAGCATCCGTTCGTCGTGCAATATCTGTTTCGGGTTATCGAGAATTTTGCGGACGCCATCCCTCCGTTTTTCAATAGGCATATCCCAAAGCATAGTTTGGATGCTTGTTGTCAGATCCCTGTTCATGGTCATTTTCCTTTACATATATTTTGATCTTTTTCCATGAAAAGTCCAGTGGATGAGTCTCAATTTTCTTGACCTATTAGATTAATTTATATATTACTATTTAGCAATACGGAGATATGGGCATGAAACACCTCGTCAAAGTCATGAAGGCACTGGCCGACCCCACCCGGATCAAGATGCTCAAAATGCTCGAGCAGCGGGAACTTTGCGTCTGCGAGATCCATGCATCGCTTCATTTGGCCCAACCGACGATATCCAAGCATCTTAAGATTCTTGAAGAAGCTGGGTTGGTGGACAAGCGCAAGGAGGCCCAGTTTGTGATCTATTTCCTGGAGTCGTCCCTTGTGAACAGTCATCTTAAATCCATCTTGAGGGGCGTAAGCGCATGGGCCGGGGAAACCCGGGAAATGGCGGAGCTGCTTGACAAATTGTCTGGTATCGACCGGAACGAAATCATCAAACAACGGAGAAAACAATGAAGGCACTGGACCAGATCGTAGCAGAAATGGATTTTGATTTTCTTGGATCGGGCGAACACACCATGAGCGTGGAAGGGATGCGCAAGGTGCTTAACAATGACCATTTTGTGTTCCTGGATATCCGTACGGACCAGGAACAAGCCTACGTCACATTCCCTTTTGCAACCCATATCCCCTTGCACGAGCTGCCGGCCCGCATGGGTGAGCTTCCCAAAGATAAATTCATTGTAACCTTTTGCACCTCAGTTTTTCGCGGGGCTGTTGCCTATACTTTGCTGCGTGCCCATGGGTTTGAAGAGGTCAAGGGGCTGGCCGCTTCCATGGAAGATTTGGTCAAGATTTTTAAACCCGGGCCCCTGGCCAAGATGTAGGTTTGCATAACAGCACCGTTGTCGTCGTCATGGGGACGGTGCTGTTCCACAATACAAAATCAACATTGGACATCTTTCCGTGGATTATCTCACTCTTATTATCGTATGTCTGTCTTTCGGCCTGAGCTTCATTTTTGCCCTGGGCGGCGTTGGTTCGGCCTTGATCCTCATCCCTACACTGACCTGGCTGGGTGTTCCTTTTGGTCTGGCCCGGCCCACGGGGTTGTTTGTCAACACTGTGAGCATGGTCGGGGCGACCTATTCGAATATCAGGGAAAAGCGTCTTGACTTCAAAATGGGGATTCCCATCATCACGGCCTCGGTTTTTCTTGCCCCGGTGGGAGCCTGGGTCGGGCATCAGATACCCACCCGATATGTTCTGACGGCGTTTATCTGTTTTCTCCTCTTTTCCGGAACCATGATGCTTTTTTTCAAAGGGTCCAAATACGCTGATCAGTACCGGGATGATCGACCGGTTCTGGGGCCGACCCTGGTGGGGATTGTGGCCGGTTTTTTTTCGGGTCTCCTCGGTGTTGGCGGGGGCGGGCTCATCTCGCCGCTCATGATTCTGCAGGGATTCAACCCCAAGAAAATCGCCGCAGTGACCGCCTTTGCCGTGCCTTTTTCTTCCTTTTCCGCCTTTGTTACCTACGCGGCTATGGGCTCGGTTTCGTGGAGTCTTCTCGCTTTTGCCGGTCTGGCCGCCTGGGGTGGAGGGTATCTGGGAACCATCGTCATGCACAAGCGGATGCGTCCGGCCATGGTCAAAAAGTTTCTGGGCGTGGTCTTGTTGCTCATGGCCTTGAAGCTGGTGTTCAAACTGGTATGATTTGACAGCAATGCGTTGGGTGAGCCGGCGGAGTGAATGCTGGTACGCAGAATGGGGATATTTATCAGTGTGTTTTAAATATAAAGGGACCAGTCGTGGAGCGCACGATTGGTCCCTTTATGCGTTTTTCAGCAGGGCAGGGAATCAGAGAGATGGGTGTTGGTGACTGACCCGACAAAGCTGTTATTTTTTGAACAGGATCAGGTAGGTACCATATCCTTCTTTTTCCATCTCTTCGCTTGGAATGAACCGTAACGCCGCGGAATTCATGCAGTAGCGCAGGCCCGTAGGCGGTGGCCCGTCAGTAAATACGTGGCCCAGGTGGTTATCCCCCTTGCGGCTGCGGATTTCGGTGCGTACTGTGAACAGTTTGCGGTCTTCCCGGGTAACGATGTTTTCAGGTTCCAGGGGTCTGGTGAAGCTGGGCCAGCCGGTTCCGGATTTGTATTTATCTTTTGAGCTGAACAGGGGTTCTCCAGAAATGAAGTCCACATAGATCCCTTCCCGCTTGTTGTCCCAGTAGGCGTTGTCAAAAGCCGGCTCGGTTCCCTCTTTCTGGGTGACCTTGTACTGGATGGGGGTGAGCATTTTGCGTAATTCCTCCTCCCCTGGTTTGATATAGCCAGAACCTATGACCATGGACCGTTGGTCCCGTCGGTCGCCCCATGTGGCCTTGAGAAAATCGTCCCGTCCGGAACGGTACCTGTAGAATTTGTACTGGATGGTGTGTTCCTTGTAATAGTCCTGATGATAGCCCTCGGCAGGATAAAAGGCTTCCAGTGGTCGGATAGGGGTGACAATGGGCGTGTTGAATATTCCGGATTCTTCAAGGGTTTTTTTGGAGGCCTGAGCAATGTCCCGCTGGCTCTCGTCGTGATAGAAAATGGCTGAAGCGTACTGCTCGCCCCGGTCAACGAACTGTCCCTTCGCGTCCGTGGGGTCGATGTGCCGCCAGAGCCAGTCTACAAGGAAGGCGTAGGTGACCTTTTCGGGATCATAGACCACCTGGATGGCTTCCACATGGCCTGTGGTGCCTGAAGAAACCTGTTTGTATGTGGGGCTCTCCCCCTCTCCTCCTGTGTACCCGGAGATTACCCGGATGACCCCGTCCAGCTTTTCAAAATCCGATTCCGTACACCAGAAACATCCACCGGCAAAGGTGGCGGTCTCGAGACCGGATTGTTTTGCAGATTCTTCTGTTGCAGCCATGAGGAGTGTGGGCAGGAAGAGAATGAACAATGCCGTAATGGAAAGGAGTAAAATTTTCATGATGTAGCCCCCTTTGTGTTATTGATAGTTATTATCAATTAATGTCTGGACGGCACAAGTCAATATGATGGGCTGGATGCAGAAGAATAACGGTTCGATGATCAATTGGTCGGAGATAACTGACGCTGGCCTGAATGGAATTGCAACACTTCAGAATCTAACGGTGTTGTCCTTTTTGGCTTTTTTGTCCGAATCAGGACCGGGGCGAGGAAAAATAGTTTAAAAATAGTCGTTTTGGCGATCCAGCGTACGGTAATTGATAGCTTCGGCCAGATGGGAGGTGCCGACTGTGTGGTCACCTGACAGGTCGGCGATGGTCCGGGCAATGCGCAGTACGCGGGTGAAGGCCCGGGCTGAGAGGCCCAGATTATTGACGGCGGATTCCAGAAACGCATGTTCTGCGTCGCCCAAAGGACAGAATTTTTGTAACCATTTCCCTGAGAGCTGGGCGTTGGTCAGCAGTGGGGTGCCTTGGTAGCGTTCGGTTTGGACGTCGCGGGCTTTTTGGATGCGGGTGCGCATGGTGGTGGAGTCAAGGCTGCCTTTGGTCTGGCGGAGCTCTTTGTAGGGAACGGCGGGGACTTCAACCTGTAGGTCGATGCGGTCCAGGAGCGGACCTGAAAGTTTTGAGCGGTAACGCTGGATCTGGCTGG
>JAQVZR010000213.1 GCA_028708105.1 Desulfoplanes sp.
ATTGTTTCAGCCTCTGTTGTTCCTGATACCTATGCTCAGACCAAATATGATATCGCTGAGATTGAAAGCGAAAATATTGCGGTGGCGGATTTGGGCGCCTGGTTGAAGAAACAACATCTTGAACGGGTGAAGATATTGCTGGAAAAAGAGGGGTATGGCCATATTCTGAAGAAATATATCACACCCGATGATTTAGCCGACTGGTATGATGGTGAAAATGCCCGGTTGATGAATCAGATGCGCGATAACCTGGGCAGTCTTCAGGAAGATTTTTATCGTCAGGAAATGAATAGCTTCCGGGGAGTGTTCCATAAGCCCATTATTTACGCACAATGGGACTGGAATCAGATTGTGGAAGATGCCATGCATCAGGCCGGATTTGCTACTTTTGAGGAGCAGGCTAAAGCCATGGAAGAACAGCGCAAGATTACCTGGTAACTTGTTCTTATATTTTCGCAAAAAAAAGCGGCCTTCAGATCGGAGGCCGCTTTTTTTTGCGCTGTTTGCGATGCTACCTTCTTAAAGGTGCTTGTCCTTCTGGACGCGGTTCACCTTTCTCTTGTGAAGACTGTATTTTCCATGACATGGGAGAAACTGCTGAACGTTTATGGGGGAGCACTATAAAATATATCATTTTGCTGACAGCCTCTTTTTTGTATGATATTTTTGTTCCATACATGTGAAATGGCATACGGCAAACAAAGGGATATTTCGTTATGTGGTAACGGATGCCATGCTTGAAGTACTGCAGGGACAACGGACCGGGAGGAGTGTTAAGATGAGCAGCATTGTTAAAAATCTTGTCCAAAAAATGCACCCGCACGCTTCCCTGGGACGTTTCGGGGATCTTTATACGGATACAACAGAATTTATGCGTATCGATCACGGTGATGTCATCCATGTGGGAGGTTTGCATTATCTGGTTCTCAGGAATGAAAAAGAGAGCAGCTTTGGTGTCGAAGATCCCAAATATTGGGTCAAACGATGCCGGGAATTGGAAACCGGAGAACGGAAAATTCTTAAACTTGTGTTTTATGAAAAATTTCCGATTACTCTTGGCTCCGTCGAGGTTGTGGCCTATCGCAGTCCACGCAAAGAAGCCCGTATTCTGGATCTTGTTCGGGGAGATTGCCGATTTATGCAGGGCTTTTCCGTGGATGACAGTGCAGGAAATAATGTACGTATCCTTTCTGTTGTCCGCGGGAAACGATTGGCCGAGGTGGTGGATGCGATAGACGTTGACCACCGGACGTATTTTTTTGATTTTTTTCCCGGTATGTTAGAAAAATTTGTGGTTGCATGTGAGGCAATCAGATTTTTGCATGCCCATGGAGAAAACCACGGCGATATCCGCCTGGATCATCTTTTTATGGAGTATTCGACGGGTAACTATGTCTGGATTGATTTTGATTATACGTACGATT
The DNA here is from genome assembly GCA_028708105.1 of Desulfoplanes sp. Lineage (GTDB taxonomy): Bacteria > Desulfobacterota > Desulfovibrionia > Desulfovibrionales > Desulfomicrobiaceae > Desulfoplanes. The sequence continues at coordinate 1,425 of JAQVZR010000213.1, forward strand.
TCCATGAAAATCCTTTTGGGGTGGATCTTTTCGGTCTGGGCAATATGCTTCTTTTTTTGGTGGGAAAACGTTTTTATACCCCGCAAAATCTGGCTCAATGGATAGATGATCAGCACATAGGTGGGCTTGTATATGACGATTTTTCTCTATTGTTTAAAAGCAGATTGGTAAATATCGCCAAGATGTATCCCTATATTCCCAAAGAATTAACCATGGTCCTCATGCATTTTTCTTTGGGGGCTCAGATTTTTTATACGCATGTGGATGATTTTTTGGCTGATTTGAACCGGTGTATAAAAGTTCTGCGTATCTCCTGAAATATGTGGAGCGCGTGGCAACCTAATTCTATGGAGGACGCATGGACAGAAAAAAAATTCTTATTGCCGTGGACTCTTCGGAAAATTCTAAACGGGCCGTGTCCTATGTCGGTGACTTGCTCGGGGATACCCCTGATATTTTGATTACCTTGCTCTATATTGAGCGCCCTCCGGACCGGGATACGTATGCGGACGATACGGCCTGGAAAGCAGCCGCTCATGCCAAAGAAAAGAACATCCAGATTTTTTTGGATGAGGCACGGGGAATGCTTGAGCACAAGGGTGTGGCGGAGGAACGGATTGCGGAAAAGTACGTGGTCAGTTGTAAATCCGGTATTCATGAACCGTCTGAAGATTGTTCCGTGGGCATCAGTATTGCCGAAGAAATTTTGCGGGTTCAGAAAGAAGGGGGCTTTGGAACTATTGTTATCGGCCGTCGGGGAGTGTCGCGTACGGAAGAATTTTTATATGGCAGCGTTTCAACCTCTGTGATGCATAAGGCCAGAGTCGGAACCATCTGGGTGGTCGAATAGCCCAAAAAACTGCGGGGACGCGGCAGCCCTTGTGTGATGTTGACGAGCCAGGAAAGAAAAGGGACCTGCATTGGCAGGTCCCTTACAAAGAAAATACGTTGCGCATGTTGTGAGCTGCTTAACTGGAGATCGTTCGTTTGAGTGGCATTATGCTCAGGCTCCGGGTTCTGGCTGGGACTAATTAAATGAAGTGGAAAATGGGGCAGGTTGCATCATGCAGGCAGTAAAACCAGGCCCGTTCTTCAGTGACAAGCAGAGCATACTCAAAGGATTCATACGGGGAAGACGGGCTGGATTTGCATGAAAAGGTGAACACGCCCTGGTCATTGTCTTTAATGTGGGCAATAATTTCGTTGACCACTTGATCTTTTTTGATGCCGGTCTCTTGATCGTAAGACCATTTGAAGAGTTTGAGGACATTTTTTTTGGTTAATTTCTGGTCCTGAACTCTTTTTTTGTTTTTCTCTATATATCGTAAAGCTTTTTTCTGGGTCTCCAGAATACTCCCCGGTCCGTTTTTTTTATCGGCTTCCCTGGCGTCTTCTTCAAGTTCAGGGCTCCATTTGACACGGTGATAGGCGATTCCCGGGCACTGATTTATTTTTTGGGTGTGGACAATAATGGGGCGCATGGAGCTTTCTGGAATAAAAATATGCCCGCATCCAGGACATTTCAAGGCAGGGACATTGTCAAAGCTAAAAAGTCGGTTTTGACATTCGATTTTGAACGGAGTGACGGTGGCTTCGTATTCGGCTTTGTGGCATTTTTGGCAGATCATAAGGTCCTCGTAACAAGATAGTGGATCAAGATTTTGGTGTATCCCATTGTCTGATTCCAATGGATACATCTGTTTTCAAAGGAGAGAAACGAAAGAGGCAGGCAGAACGGCTTAACTTGATGCAAAAATGCTGGAAGTGCCGACACGTATTGCCTGCTAGTCTTTTTGGTGATGATCCGTATTTTTGAAGATGCTGGATTGAGTAGTGCACTCGTTTGTATTTTTAACAAACTGGGGCAGGTGGAATTTGAGGATATGCCAACAGATTTGTTCATATCGTTGACATGCCCATATACCATGCTTTGATAATGGCAATGAAAAGGATTTTGTCAACCAGGGTGGTTGCAAGATGTTTGTTTATTTTATGTAAAGTTTCAGGTGTACCTTTCCAGATATGCTCTGATATCGTTGTAATACAGGAGGCCGTTATATTCTTCCCATAAATTTTTTATTTTATTGGCTAGGCCCGGCTGTTGCCGTAGGGGAAGATTTTTTTTCCCAACCCACATAGCTTCAGCTAACAGACGTTTTCCTGTTATCCTGGGATCGCATAATTGTCGGCCGTGAAGGATTTTTTGCCGACATTTTTTACATGTGCTCAGCATCCACAAGGTTCTGCCTTCAGGGATATACTGATCAGGAAATTCAAAGTTTATATCCACTAATTCGGTAGAATTCCAGTCAACGACAAATGTGTGTTCATCACATGTGCACGTATGAAATTGTTTTGCAAGGCGGAGTTGTTTTCTTATTCTGGCCATGATTTTTATCTGAGGGGACTAAAGGGAGAACTTGAGAGTTCTTATTGTCTCTCGCACCGATGGTCAAGGTGTGATACCCTGTTCAGGGCATAATTCTGATCGTTCAGTTATAATCTGATTGACTTGATCTATGTTTTCGGAGATTCCTTGCTCGTGATGTATGACAAATCCCATGGAGCCATTGCTCTAACGGTTGTGACCTGGTTTGAATTCTGTTTGTTGAGCTCATGAATGTATTATTTTTACGCCGTGAATACGTGGGTGCAGGTGACCCCATATATTCGCGGCGTGTGGTTTCCTGTTGGTCTAACATGGTATATACAAATGTCTTCTCGTGTTTCATATGAAAGAATGATCCATCATTGTGCGGCGTTGTGCAATGATTCCTGCCTCAAAATCTGGGTGTATACTCTGGATGGCACAACGTTGTATGTGAGCCCTGCCTTTACTCAAACAACCGGATATTGCCTGGAAGATTTCCCGGACATCAGTATCGGATTGGGAAAACTTTCTTACTCCTTGCCTGCGAATAACGAAATAGTTGCTGGCCTTGATCAGGGGGTCATACAGAATGACGTTCCTATCCGATGCAAAAATGGTGCGTGTAAACATGTTGAAATGTTTGGCCTTGCGTATGGGAAACACGTCAAAATTGTTGTTGTTCATGAGGTGCGTTCATACACCGAGGTCATTGATGCCTTGGTGTATTCA
>JAQVZR010000214.1 GCA_028708105.1 Desulfoplanes sp.
TGGCCTGCTGGGTATGTATCAGGGCGGCTACGTCCTGTGGGCTGCGTTTCCATTTGCTGTCGGGCCTGCGGGATAGCACGCCCAGGCCCGAACAGGGGACATCAAGAAGAATGGTCTGCGGGGCAGAGCGTAAAGGCGGGGCGTCTTTGGCCGAAGCCCTGAAGATGGGGATGGTTCGTCCGGTGCGTGCACATTCACGGGCAAACCCCAGCAGTCTTCCCTTGTGCAGATCGCTGGCCCAGAGAGGTGCAATGCCCTGATCGTCAAGAGCCATGCTTTTGCCTCCCCGACCGCAACAGGCGTCCCAGACAGGGGTTGGCCAGGAGGCTGCATCCAGTTCTGTGAGCGCGGCCTGGGCAGCAAAGCTTTGCCTGGTCATCTTGCCCTCTGCGAGGAGTGTTTCCAGATTGTCCGGGGATGTCTTCAGAGCCAGGGCATGCCCTTCCTGTCTGAGTAGGGTGCCTTGTAACGTGTGTGTGAGCATTCCCGGGGTCAGTTCCGGCGCACTGCGTAACCCCAGCGGGGGGCGGGATATGGAAGACTGAAGGAATGCGTGGGTCTTTTCCTCGCCGTAGTTTTGGAGCCAGAGGGTAACAATCCACGGGGGGCAGGAATAGTACCGGGCCAGAAAGGTTGTTGGGTCCGGATGATCTTTATTGAAAAAATCCGGTTGCCGGGCCTGATCCTTAAGCTCTGCTATGCGCCTGAGCACTGCGTTGCCCACCCCGGCAAGCCTGGTACTCAGGTTTTTTTTGATCCATTCTACGGCCCAGTTCACCGTGGCGTAGGTTGGGATTTTGTCCAGGAAAGTGAGCTCATATGCTGCCAGACCGAGGAGGAGCAGGAAGTGGGAAGGCAGCTTTTCGGGTGATTTCAGAAAGGACGTGACCAAAAAATCGCTCCGGCTTTTGTTGCGCAGGTATCCGTAGGCCAGTTCGGTCGCTAGCCCCTTATCCCGTGAGGTGCACATTCCCTGTTTTACGGTCTGATCCAGGGCAAATTGGAGATCCTGATTTTTATAGAGGGCTGCGTGGACGGTCAACGCGGCAATGCGACGGGCTGCAGGCAGGGATTTGGTCGGGAACGTTGTCGATGTTCGAAGGGGTGGCATGGGGCTCGATGGGGGTAGAGGATGGAAGATGAAGTTGTAAGGGCACAGTAGGCAGTGCGCAGGGAAAAACAATGGCTTGGAGAAAAAATACGACGGTAGAACGTGGATGCGGGTTATGAGAGATATCCTGAGAGAGTGAGGATCTTACGGCAATTCGAGTCTCAGGTTGGCGCAATAAGCTGCGAGCTTTTTCTGTGTACTGCCGACTGCGTACTGCGCACTATCCTTTTTCTTCGCTTTCTATATCCAAAAATTTTTTGATCGCCCATTCCACATGATCTAAAGGTACCTGGGTGTCCAGGCAGGGGCCGTGCGGGCGCTGGTTGAGTACGCCGAAGCAGGGCAGGGGGTAGACGTCCTGGATGCCGCTGGCCAGATCACGTTCGCAGGCCACGGCCAGGATGAACCTGGGCTTGTCCTGGACCACGATGCGCCGGGCAATGGTGCCGCCTGTGGCAATGGCCATTTTGATGCCGTAGGTATCGCTGATATCCAGCAGACCGGCAATGGGGCACTTGCCGCACCGTTTGCAGTTACGGATATTGTAGGTCAGGCGGATTTTGCATCGGCTGTTTTGCAGGCAATGGGGCATGAGCATAAGCATGTCCTGGGGCTGATATCTTTTGCGCTCTCCCAGAACGAGTTCGTTGTTGACCTTGATGAACGAGGCCCTGATTTTGGCCTTGGGTATACCCAGAAATCGTCCCAGCATGGTCATCAATGGGAGAAATATTTTGATAGTCATCCCGCGCATTTTGTTGGAAAAAAATATTTTTTTTCCCAGAAGAATGTTCATAATCAATGCAACGGAGGACCAGGCTATCAGCAAGATGGCCCCAATGATGACGATTCCAAGGACCCATGGGGCTGCGGGATGAATATTGGCAAGGCCGATGAAGGGGATAATCCACAAAAGGAGCAGAATCAGGGAAGTGAGTACGGACGTCCCGGTGATCAAACCGATGAAAAGACGCTTTTTGGCCACATAGGTGGATTCGATGGCGTCTTCAAGGGCGAGGATTTTTTGGTCTTTTGTGGGCATTAACTCAGGATATATGGTAAAGGATATAAAATATTGGCAGGGTTATTTTTTATGCTGTAAGAAAATGTCGGGTGTGATGTCCGCCTGTTTCAGGATCGCCCGTAATGTGCCCTCGGGCAGCTCACCGGAATGATTAGGGATGGTTGTGAAACGGTTTGTAGCTGGGTTGTGCCAAATTTCATGGCTGCCTGCAGCCTGACGATAGAATGCAAAACCGAGAAGTTTCAATATCTGGATGATCTGTCGGTATTTGAATCCCGCCAATCGCCCCATCAGACGCCGACCAGAATGGGGAATTCAAAGGAATCACCTGGCAGGGGGAGATCGGCGTGGAAGGATGCACTCTCTGTGGCTTCCAGGAGCTTTTGGGCGACATCTTTTGCGATCTCAAGGGTCTCACTGATTGTCCGTCCCTGGGCTACCAGACCTTGAACATCTTCAGAGGTGGCAAGGAAAAATCCTTCAGGAAGTTTTTCAATGTGCAATCGAATAATTTTTTCCATGGCATTTCCTCGGTAGCGTTATTTTTTACAACGATCAATGATCCAGCATTATGCAATTATTATCTTGGGAACGCCCAGCAGATACGACATTGGTTGTATCTGCAACACGCTGAAAAATGATGGGTGCCTGAGGAAATCCCCGTAAGATGCGACTCGACAAATGGTGCGATCCAACAGGGTACGCCCCTACCAGAAGATTTCGGGGCTGAATAGGTATCTTTTAGCAAATTCCTTGATTCAAATACCCGCAAAAAAAACTCTTTGCGTCCAGTGCCTTGCTTCCGGCCGGTTTGACTTTAGGCAGCAGGTATTCCCGGTCTTTGCACGCTATGGCCAGACAGTCGCCACGCATGCCCAGAAATGTCCCCGGAGCTGTGCCCTGTTCCACGGGATCGCCGATGCTTCCAGGATATAGGGTCAGTTTGACGGTCTTGCCGGGTCTGCGTTCCCAGAAAAACCAGGTCCCGGGCCAGGGGAACAGACCGCGGATCTGGTTGTGAATTTTCTGGGCCGGACGATTCCAGTCCACCAGCCCTTCGCTTTTTTGGAGTTTGGGAGCGTAGGTGGCCAGGTCGTTGTCCTGCACCATAGGGTGTAGTATTTTTTCATTTTGTTTGATCAGGGCTTCAATAAGCAGTTTGCCGCCCATTTCCGCCAGATCATCGTGCAGGGTTTCGGCGGTGTCATCAATGCCGATGCCCATGGCCAGCTGTAGGAGAATGGGACCGGAATCCAGGCCCTTTTCCATCTGCATGATGGTGATGCCCGAGACGTGGTCGCCGTTCATGATCGCACGCTGGATAGGTGCTGCGCCGCGCAGTTTGGGCAGCAGAGAAGCGTGTACGTTGATGGCCCCTAACAGGGGAATGTCCAGAACGCTCTGGGGAAGGATCAGTCCGTAGGCCGCAACGACCAGAAGATCAGGATGCAGGTCGGCCAGTTCCTGGCGGTCGGTCTCTTCTTTGAAGTTGACCGGCTGGAAGATGGGCAATCCTTTTTCCAGAGCCAGGGTTTTGACCTCTGAAGGCCTGCATACCTGTCCCCGTCCGCAGGGGCGATCGGGCTGAGTGTACACACCGATGACCTGGCATCCATCCCAGTCGATAAGCTGTTGCAGGGTGCTGGCCGCAAACCCCGGAGTGCCCATGAAAACTATTTTTTTGCGTCGCGGTGTTTGTTTCTCAGCCATTTTCCCACCTTCCTATCATAAAGGGTGCGTTTGAGCCTGCTGATATGATCGATGAACAGAACACCGTTGAGGTGATCGATTTCATGCTGCAGGCAGATGGCCATGAGTTCGTCGGCCTCGAATTCCACAGGATTGCCTTCCAGGTCCAGAGCCTTGATTCCGGCCCAGGCCGAACGTTTGACCTTGGCCCGGTAGCCCACAACACTCAGACAGCCTTCCTCGGATTCGGTTGTGCCCCTTTTTTCAATAATTTCAGGATTAACCAGGATGCGCAAATCTTCCCGTTTGCTTGGGCCTGAAATATCGACAGTCACTAAACGGATATTTTCGCCCACCTGGGGCGCGGCCAGTCCGATCCCGTCTTCTTTGTACATGGTTTCAGCCATCTCCTGTGCCAGAGTCCGGATCTCTTCGGTGATATCTTCGACCCGGGTACTTGTGGCCGCCAGGATGCTGTTGGGATAGGTTAGAATGGTTCTGGTCATAGTACTACTCCCCTTTTTGGGTTTCCCTCAATCGGATGCCCAGCTCTCTGAGCTGGGCGTTGTCTACTGCTGACGGGGCGTCGGTCATGAGGCAGGTTGCCTTTTGTGTCTTGGGGAAGGCGATTACGTCTCTGATGGAGGTGACATTTCCTAAGAGCATGATCAGGCGGTCCAGACCG
>JAQVZR010000215.1 GCA_028708105.1 Desulfoplanes sp.
CCGTGGATGATTTGTTTTCTTTCTGATGAGGCTTTTTATGGGGATGCGGATGAATCTGTAAATGATAACCTTGATACGTCGTAGCATTTTTTAAGGTGAGGTTGTCTTTCTCATTTTGTACCTATTCACCAAATTCTTTGACGATCCTGCGGTTTTTATCCTGAGAACGCCGATGATCTCCTCGGCTCGGCGTTTTGTCCTCGGTAACGAACAAGGGACGTCCTGTCCGGAAATCCCGGTTGGTAGACGCTTGGGAAATGATTGGCGTTATATCGATTTCGTATGCGCATGAGGCATAAAAAATACCCTGACATATTAAGCTGTATGTCAGGGTATTTTTTATGCCTTTTTGGCGGGTCGTGTCGTGTCATCGATTGCATGTCGTATAACTGATACAGCGAGTATGCATTTTTATCCTGGGAACGCTGTCGCTGTTCGGCAACGTGCTTTTGAGTTGGCAACAAGCCAGGAAAAAAATGTTTGAAATGTCATGGGCATCGTGTCTTTTCCTGTGCTCGAAAGGCCGACCCGACGGTCGGCGTTCCCAGGAAATACGGATTGTATTTCTCTGTCTCATCAATGCTACTATTTGCGACACGTTGAACCTGACAACACACTAGGATGACGCAAGTAATTCAGTGAGTTCGTCAAGATCAAAGTCGAAAGAATGCTCTGGGGCTTCAAATAACTTGGAGGCTTCTGCTGCGGCCAAAGGTATTTCCTGAAGAAGTTTTTGGGACAAAGCTCTGTCTAAGCGTACCGTGGGGACGGAACAGCCGATTGTCGCGATGATTTTTCCTGTATCGTCAAATACGGGTGCGGCAACACAGCGTATTCCTTTAAACAATTCTTCTGAATCCAAACCGATGCCTCTTTTGCGGACATTTTCAATTTTTTTGTATATCTGATTGATCGTTTCGGTATTTATATCTGCGTTGCTCCGTCGTAATTCCTTGATGTATGTTCGCAATTCGTCTTCAGGCAAAAAGGCCAAAAAAACCTTCCCTGATGCGGAGCTGTATGCAGGGAAAGAAGTCCCGACTATGGAATCCATCTGCAAGGTATGGCGAGAAGATTTTTGATGAATTACCACCATATCCACGCCGGATAGAGTGGATAAGTTTATCGTTTCATTAACTTTGTCTCTCAGATTCTGGAGGACAGGTCGTGCCAGGGTGGTTATGTTGCTTTGGGATGTTATCTGTTTGCCCAGTTTATAAAATTTTAGCGTCAGTGCGTAGGCACCTCCCCGTTCATCCTGTCGCACATAGCCAAGTTCTTCCAGCGTCCGTAAAATGCGTTGCAACGTACCTTTGGGAATGGAGCATACCTCGTTGAGTGTTTTTAGCTTCCAGTCGTTTTGGGTGGCCATGGTTTCAATAACAAAAAAAGCCTTTTCCAGAGAACCGATCATATAATATTTGTCTGTTTTTTTTTGCATTTTTTACCCGGGAGATGTGTTTTTTCCATATGTGACCAAAGAATTTTTTATTCCCTCGTCTGCCTCAATATACAGTAATAGGTTTAATACTTCGTTGAGACCTCGGTTATCCGAGCCTGCCTTTCAAGAATACGTACTTTGTTTCTTCAGCGCTTCTCTGCGTTTTTAGGGACGCGGGTGGTGGGACAAAAAACAGAGGCTAGATTCTTAATTATTCAATACCTGTCAATGTCTTGTCCGCCTATCCTCAGCGTTTTATCAAAAACATTTATAATACGCTGTAATTATGAAAAATCAACCCCAAAAAAGAAAAATATTGGGTAACTATTCAGTTCCGAAATTTCTGATAGGGGCAGACCTATCCTTTAGGCCCATTAAGAATGGATGCCTGACAAAATATATATTGGCGATTCGTAGGGGCGTACCGGCTGGTCGCCCGCGGTTGGATCGTCACGTATCGGGTTGCATTTTGCAAGAATCTTCCATGCAACAATCGTCCTTCAAGGTGATGTGCATGACCACAACCGTGCCGTTTCCGGGCGACCAACCGGTCGCCCCTACGAGAATGGTGACGTGTCTCAATATTCTATACATAAAAAACAATGTGCTGAATAGTTACAATATTGGTTCATAAGGCAAAAGCGTACGTGAGATCCTCCGGTATCTCCTGAGCATGCTCTTTGGTAAGGTGAAAAACACGTTGGCGAGCAGGCTATCGGTGTTCCAGGATAAAAAACATTTTTTTTCATCATTAGGAGAACCGTTATAGACCTTTTTATGTGCATACGTATTATGGGCCGTTGGGTCATCCTTGAAGAGTGTGGCGTATTCTTTTCCTGGGTACACCAACGTCAGACACCCTCCCGGCATGCCGGGAGGGTGTCTGACGTTTAGCTGTTTTCGGCTGTATCGTCTAGCCAGTCAGGTTTATTCAATAGATACATACCGTCTTTTACAAGGGATATGCACATGGCAAAGGTAAAGAACATCATGGGTAAACCGGCAAGGGATATCAATCCACGGACAGGCGCAATCCCTCCAGATATGCACAAGACATACGCAATGAGCCCCGTAATAACTCCCCAGATAATTTTTAAGTATTTGGGCGGTTCTTCGCCTACCCGGACGCCTTTGGTGGATATGATTGCCAGGGTTGCAACCAGTGAGTCTGTCATGGTGGCAAATGAAAATATAATGGTGACGACAAATAGGCCCATCAGAATTTTACTGAAGGGGAATTGGGAAAGGAGGATGTAGACCATGGATTCCATTCCGGATTGGTGAATGCCGGCCCAGACGTCGACCAGGCCGCTCCACTGGAAATAGACCGCCGTCCCGCCAAAAGTCGCAATCCAGAAATGGCAGAAAATCGTCGGAGGAATAATATTGATCAGGATGAACTGGCGGATGGTTCTTCCCTTGCCCATGCGGGCCAGGAAATGTCCCAGTAGCGGGGCGAAGATGAAAAATATTTCCATATAGGGAACAAGCCATTGCATGGGCCATTTGTCGTTTACCTGCATGGTGTTGAGAAGGGTGCTGTTGCGGAAAAAATTGGTCACAAAATACCCGAACGATTCAACGCCAATCCCGAGAATGAACAGCGTGGGGCCAGCAAAAAGAATAAGGGCCATGAAAAAGAAAAATGCTTTTGTGGTTCCCGTAGATAGGAGACGCATGCCTTTTTTTAGACCGGAATAGGATGACAGGACATAAATGGGGATGATGATCGCAGCTGCAGCGGCCCAGGTCAAGGGGCCCGGGGTATAGTCGAAGATTTTCCCGGTTCCACTTCCGATTTGCATAAGGCCTGCGCCCATGCTGGTGGCAATGGCGCAACAGAGGGAAAAAAGACAGATTGCATGAACTGTCGGGGCCAGCACCGGGCGCCATTTTTTAGGGAAAATGGCATACATTCCGGCAGCTACAGATAACGGGTAATTACGATTATAGCTCACCAGGGCGATGGCCACCCCGCAGATGGTATAAAAACAGTATTGGGCGATGGTCCAGTGTAGCGTTGTTTGTGCAATGGCAAAGACTGCAGCGTCTTTGGACCCGGGAACGAGGTTCAGGCTGAGTGGAGGCTGCATCATATGGTAGATGGGTTCGCCCATGGCCCAGAAAAGTATTCCAATGCCGATGCATCCGCAGAGAGAGAGGGCAAACCATTGCCAAAATGTGAACTCGGGCTTGGCATTCTTGCCTCCCAAGCGGATATTTCCGATGGGAGAGAAAGCAATTCCTACCGTAAACATGACAATGATGATGCCCAGGGAGACTTCAAGCCAGCCAAAGTTTACATGAATCCACTTCATTGTTGTGCCCAGGATGGCCGCGAGTTCTTCACTGTGCGTCAACCCCAGCGTGATTCCGGCGAATAATAGAATGAATCCTGGCCAGAATGTATAGTGATTGAGTTTGCTGCGGTCTTCTATCCTTTGTGCCTTTCCCATACTATCCTCCTGTGTCTCCGAAGAATTGTTCCCATCGTCGTGGCGCTGGTTGTGATGACTGACGCAGTGCCGAAGTTGTGGAGTATGCGGGGAGGGAATTCTGTCGGAGCGTTTCAAGTGAAATGGTCTATGCAAATGGGCATTTTTTAAACACGATGTACCACCTAGCGGTAAATGTAGAGTAAGTAATGCTTGGTGTCAACGGCATTTCTGATTTTTCCTGGAGGGTATTTTTGTTTTTTGTTCATTGGGTAATGTGTATATGATTAAGTATACCTTCGGATTACCAGTTTTAAAAAGAAATTTATTTTTTTGGCCAGAGGGATTGACGAGAATAAATTTCTTGGCTACTGTAATAATAAATGGAACGTAATACCGTAATATGGTATACTTACCGTTCTTCCCCCGAAAAGGTTTTATTTTTTTTATTTTTTCATGTGGTACGGTGTACCACATTGTAGAATATGGCTATTGCGATTGAATGGATAAACCATCACACGATTGCATTGAGGTAGGTATGACCCAGGAAACGTTGTTTTTGAAAAACACGGAAACCTTTGCCGAGAGTCTGGCACGTTGCGGAGTGAAATACCA
>JAQVZR010000216.1 GCA_028708105.1 Desulfoplanes sp.
ACGGGCCTTTTGAACGTCCAGACGAAGAGCCAGACTCTCATTGGTCAAAGGGGCGATATGGACGGTGTGGCCCACGGATTGGGTGGAGATCTCGGGTAGGGACGTGATGAGATGTCCTGTTTTAGCAATTTCTTTTCCGCCCACAAAGACCTGATGCACATTGAAACCCGTAAGATCATCCACCAGGAGAAAATCAGCACGGTATCCTGGTGCAATGGCCCCTTTGTCCTTCATTCCGTAACATTGGGCAGGATTCAGGGTGGCCATGGTCACGGCAATGATGGGGTCAAGACCTGCCTGCACCGCCAAACGCAGATTATGGTCCATATGCCCTTTGGCAAGAAGGTCCGAGGGGTCCCGGTCGTCACTGCACATGGCACAGCGATGCATGTTTTTTGGTGTGACGCCCGGGATCAGGGTGCGCAAATTTCGGGAGGCCGATCCTTCTCGGATAAACACGTACATGCCGTTTGCAATACGCTCAAACATCTCTTTAAGGGTGGAACACTCATGATCCGTCGTAATGCCGGCAGCAGCGTATGCCTGCAGATCATGGCCCATAACTCCCGGACAGTGACCATCGGTGATATAGCCATGATTTCTGGCCAGAAGAAGTTTATCCAGAACGTCGGAATCGGCGGACGTAACACCAGGATAGTTCATGACTTCACCCAGGCCAAAGACACCTTGAAGGTCCATGAGCGGAGTCAAATCCTTGGCCGACAGCGTAGCCCCTGAATGTTCAAAGGCAGTGGCCGGAACACAGGAAGGGAGCATGACGCGCACATCCAAGGGGATATCCCGGGTGGCATCCAGAATATATTCGATTCCTTGAGTCCCAAGGACGTTGGCTATTTCATGAGGGTCAGCGATAACTGTGGTGGTCCCATGGGGTAGAATGGCTGCAGCAAAATGTTCCGGGGCCAGCATGGATGATTCGATGTGGACATGGGCATCGATGAGGCCGGGGATCATAAAGCGTCCTCCACCGTCCATACGCACGGATGTGGGGCGATCCCCCAGGGCGACGATGGCACCATCTCCCACGGCCACGCAGGTATCCATAATGGAACCTGAAAAAACATTCACCACGCGGACGTTTTCAACGACTAGGTCAGCGGGTTCACGGCCCATGGCCATGTGGATGCGACGGGCAAGGCGGGATTTTGGGAACATGGGTTTACCTTTGTTGAGGGAAAAGAGGACGTATCCGTATAAAAAATGATATCGATTGGGCATTGCGTAGGGGCGACCGGTTGGTCGCCCAAATACGGCACCATTGTTGTCATTTCCATTATGCTGAGGGACGATTTTTGCGTTGGAGATCCTGCCAAGATAACGCCCGATATCTGACGATCCGACAGAGGGCGACCAACCGGTCGCCCCTACCAAATCTGAGGCTGAATAGTTACCTCAAACAAAATAACGTTCGCTTTGGGAAATGGACGTGATCAGGGTAGTAATGCCCCCATCGCCAGGCCCATGGTCTGGTCCAGCCCGAACATGATATTGGCATTGGCCAGGGCTTGTCCCGATGCGCCGCGACAGAGGTTGTCGATGGCGGTGACAATGATCAGTCGATGAGTGCGGGGATCTAGGGCCAGGCCGATGTCGCAGAACATGGTCCCTCGGACCCATTTGATCTGGGGCAATGTGCCCTGGGGCAGGACCCGGACCCAGGGTTTGTCGGCATAGAACCTGGAGAACAGGTCGTGTATGGCCGAAAGGGTGGCTGGTTGTATCAGCCGGGTATAGATGGTGGAGAGGATGCCGCGGTCAATGGGCAGTAAATGGGTATTGAAGGACAGAATGATGGGCGTTCCCGCTGCAACAGAGGCTTCCTGTTCGATTTCCGGAGTGTGCCGGTGTTTGCCCAGATTGTAGGCCCTGAAATTTTCGTTCACTTCACAGAATAGGGAGGGGACACTCGCCTTGCGGCCCGCTCCCGTTGCTCCGGATTTGCTGTCCACCACAATGCCGTCGGTCTCGATGAGCCCATGTTCCAGGGCAGGATACAGTCCCAGAATGGCCGATGTGGGATAGCAGCCAGGATTGGCTATCAGATCGGCGTGGGCAATATCCTCGGCGTAGAGTTCTGGCAGGCCATAGACAGCCTGGGGCAGAAGCTGGGATTGGGTATGGGTGACGTTGTACCACTGTTCATAGATTCCGACATCACGCAGACGAAAATCGGCACTCAGGTCGATCACCCGGACCTTGCGGGCCAGGAGTTCAGCGGCAATATTCATGGCCGTTCCATGGGGCACGGCCAGAAAAACAAGGTTGCATTCTTTGGCCAGCCTATCGGGGTCAGGCTGGGAAATGGGCGTATCCGCCAGGGGGGTGCCTTGCAGATGGGGATAGATGTCCACCAGAGACTTGCCTGCCTCTGTGCGCGACGTAGCCTGAACCAGCTTGAATACGGGATGGCCGATGAGCAGCCGGGCCAGTTCCATGCCCGTGTATCCAGTGACGCCCACCAGACCGGTGTTTATTGTTTTTTGCATAAGTTTTTTGTTTTAGGTTTTAAGGGTTAGGTTTTAGGGGAGTGGACTACGTGGACAGGGAGACAGAAAAAAGGAGACTGGAGACAGATTATAGGTGTTAGGTAGAGGCTATGAATCATTTAGAATCGTGTCGAGTTCTAGAAAAAGTTGTCACATTTTTAAGATTTTTCGTTGTTACCTAAAACCTAAATCTTAAAACCTAAAACCGTCTTTTCCCGCCTCCCTTCTCCTGTCTCCTCTGTTTTTATTTTCTATCCTGATACCAGTTCCGCATGAAGGTCCGGTATTCGCCGGACTGTACTTCCTTCAACCATTTTTTGTTTTTCGAGTACCACTCGATAGTTTCTTTGATACCGGTTGCAAAATCGTGGTCAGGGGTCCAGCCCAGTTCTTTGGTGGCCAGAGAAAAATCCATGGCGTAGCGTTTGTCATGGCCGGGGCGATCAGCCACAAAATGGATCAGGGATTCGGGTTTGCCCAGCTGGCCTAAAATGGTCTTGACGATGTCAATATTGGCCATCTCGGCATTGCCGCCGAAATTATATACCTGTCCGGGGATGCCGTTTTCCAGGGCCATGGCCACGCCTTTGCAATGGTCGCGCACATAGATCCAGTCGCGTACATTGAGACCGTCGCCGTATACCGGGATGGCCTGATCACTGCTGGCATTGGAAAACAGCAGGGGAATCAATTTTTCAGGGAACTGGTAGGGTCCGTAATTGTTGGAACAGCGGGTGATGATAATGGGTATGCCATAGGTCTTGAAATAGGCCCGGGCCAGGAGATCGGCCGAGGCCTTGGATGCGGAATACGGGCTGTTGGGTGCCAGGGGCGTGGTTTCGGAGAAACGGCCATCTGGTCCGAGGGAGCCATAGACCTCATCCGTGGAAACCTGCAGAAAACGGGCGACTCCCCGCTGCCTGGCTGCCTCCAGCAGGGTCTGGGTGCCGTTGATGTTGGTGGTGATGAATGGCGAGGGGTCATTAATGGACCGGTCCACATGGGATTCGGCCGCGAAATTGACCACCCTATCTATCTCATGAACATTGAGAATTCCGGCCACCAGCTCAGGATCGTTGATATCTCCGTGGACAAAGATGTACCGTTCGCCAGCATGTTTTTTTTCAATGTCAGTGAGATTTTTTCGATTCCCCGCATAGGTCAGCTTATCCAGGTTGATGATGTTCACATCATCGCGGGTCTCAAAAAGATAATGGATGAAATTGGAGCCGATGAAGCCGCATCCGCCGGTGACGAGAATATTCATGGAGTAAACCCTGGTTGGAAGTGAACGTGGTATGAACGTATGTGTAAAAGAAGCTGTGATCAGGGTGCAGCGATCGGCGACAGGGCCTTGGTGTTCCTCTGATCCGGTTTACGAAAAAAGACTTGCTTTGCTATTCCTTTTTTCTTAAAAGGTCTCCCTGTTTGGGCGATTAACTCAGCGGTGAGAGTGCCACCTTCACACGGTGGAAGTCCGGAGTTCGAATCTCCGATCGCCCACCATCAGCATCTCCGGGCCCTGGTTTTTCTCCAGGGCCTTTTTTGTGCCGTAACGGCACTATGTGTTGCGTCCGGTGATGATTCTGTACCCAAAAAAAGAATATAAAGTTTGGAACCAAAGAGCAAGCCCCATGCAAATAGCCTTGTACGAACCAGAGATTCCGCCCAACACCGGGACTATTGCCCGGCTCTGTGCGGCTGTGACCACTCCTCTTAATCTCATCGAACCCCTGGGGTTCAGCCTGGAAGACCGCTATCTCAAACGGGCTGGTCTGGATTACTGGCCCCATGTGGATGTCCGGGTCTGGAAGAACTGGGAAGCATTCAAGGCCTCTCTGGCTCCTGAGCAGCGGCTGATCATGACCAGTGCCCGACGCGGGCAGGCCTACCATTCCTTTGTCTTCAGGTCCGAAGATATCATCGTTCTTGGACCAGAAACCCGAGGCCTTCCGGCGGAGGTAATCGACGCTGCCC
>JAQVZR010000217.1 GCA_028708105.1 Desulfoplanes sp.
GATTGATCAACAAGGTTACATCTCCCCTGTGGCTCCAGATGGACTGGTGCCATCACGGCTTCAAACCTGGAATCTTCGATGTCATCTGGGGTGGCGACATCCTCTATGAACAGCGTTTTTTCGGTCTCATTTCATCCATGTTCGCCACCGTGCTAGCCCCGGGAGGTCGCATCCTCTTAAGCACCCCGGAACGATCAGTTTCCCGTCCTGTATGGGGACACTTCATCCGCCTGGGATGGAAAGTAGAACAACTGGCCGACACAAGGGAAACCATCGAGTCCATGGACATGCCCATCAAGCTTATGCAGCTCACCCGCTGAATCCAATTCTTGCGACATTGTACTTTGTATGTTTTCGTTGTATCTGATTACGCTATTGACGTTACACAGAAAGCCTTTCCGGCCTTTGCCGGAGCTCCAAACACAATCACGTCCCAGGCCACATTTTCGTGTCCACAGGAGGACAACGCATGGGTAAGACTATCCGCTTCGGCGTCTCTCTGGACTCTGATCTGCTCGAAAAATTCGATACCCTTTGTGAAGAAAAATGCTACCAGACCCGATCTGAAGCCATCCGGGATCTGATCCGGAACACCCTTGTCGAACAGGAATGGAAAGACCTGAACAAGGAGATGGTCGGCACTCTGACCCTGGTCTACGATCACCACCAGAGCGATCTGGCTCAAAAAATCATCGACATCCAGCACAATGCACTGGATGTCATTGTTGTCAGCATGCACATCCATCTCGACCATCACAATTGCATGGAAGTACTGATTCTTCGGGGCGAAGGTGAACATATTCAGCAGACATCCCAAAAATTGATCTCCACGCGCGGGGTCAAATACGGCAAACTCAGTCTCTCAACAACAGGTCAGGAAATTATTTAAATGCAAGATATTCAAAGTGGACCATCTCTGGTCTCCATGGCTATTGACCGGGTCGGGGTTAAAAACCTCCTTCATCCTCTTATTGTCCGCGATCGGATGCAGGGGCAACAGCATACTGTGGCCAGGATGGACTTAAGTGTTGATCTGCCTGCAGCGTTCAAAGGAACGCATATGAGCCGGTTCCTTGAGGCCCTGGGAGAATGGACAGGTATTCTTGATTACACCAGTTTCAAACATCTGCTCTGGGACTTGACCAAACGACTGCAGGCCAAACGAGCGCATCTGCATTTTTGCTTTCCCTATTTTCTGGAACAAAAGGCGCCCGTCAGCAACAGCTCGGCCCTGATGGACTATCAATGCTCATTGGTGGGGAATTTAGAAAACGGAGAGATGGAAATGATTCTTGGGGTCGAAGTTCCGGTGATGACGGTTTGTCCCTGTTCCCTGGCCATCTGCGAACGAGGTGCCCACAGCCAGCGGGCCACCGTGCGCATTGCTACACGATTTTCTGGTCTGTTATGGTTGGAAGACCTCATTGAAATCGGACAGCAGGCGGGTTCTTCACCGGTCCACGCCCTGCTTAAACGTGAAGACGAAAAATTTGTCACAGATATGGCCTTTAATAATGCAGCCTTTGTAGAAGACGTGGTCCGCAACGCCGCCCAAAAACTTGAGCACCATCCTCAGGTGCATGGATACTCCGTGGAAGTGGAAAGCATGGAATCCATCCACAACCACAGTGCCTACGCCTGTATTAATACGATGTAATCGTTCCTACCGCCACCCAGGTACGGGGAGGGCCCCATTGTTCATCCAGATTGCATCAGATGCCATGCGCGTCATGAAAACTATCCAGCAGGTCACGGTCAACAATGCCACTTCCCTTTACCCCTTCACTAGCGACAACCGCTTCCCCATCCCTATCCCTTCAGGACTGACCACTGCCTGATAGGGCCACATTTCAACCCCTGCCTCTTCAGCCTTCCAGACAAGGTCTGCAAAGACCGGATCGACAAAATCTGCCGGCGCAAAACAACGGGCATCTTCGCGCTGGACAAGATACAGACAGGCCACTCTGATCCCCTGGGCCGCCAGGCCCATAAGTTCGCGCAGATGCTTTTGCCCTCTCAGAGTCACGGCATCGGGAAAATAGGCCACCTCTTCTTCCACAAGCGTTACATTTTTGGCTTCGATCCACAGTTTTCCCGAGGGGCCATCAAGCAGAGCGTCCAACCGGCTCTGCCCCACACGGGCCTCGGCTCTGAATGCCGTATAACCGTCCATTTCAGGAATCAGCTTACCCTCAAAACAATACCTGAGCATCCGATTGGGCACCAGGGTGTTTACCCCCACCCAGATTCCGTCGATACGCACCAGTTCAAGGGTGTACGGCAATTTTCTCTTGGGATTGGCTGCTGGTGAAATGAGCACCTCCCGTCCGGGCCTGAGCAATCCGAGCATACTTCCGGAATTATTTGTATGCACCCAGACATCCTGCCCATCCAACTCCACAAGGACCAAAAACCGTTTCTCGCGCCTCTTGAACACAGCCCGCCGGCACCCGTCCCCCAAAGGCATCAACCTCGCAACCGACGGACAACACCTGGTTTCCGCCCCTTCACACCTTTCCATACCAACTCCCATATACCGTCAGCACTGCTCAATACATTCTCAGATCAACCCAACAGGATACAGACGTCCTGCGCACTGCCTTCCTTGTCCTGCCTCCTTGTCCTGCCTCCCTGCCTCCTTGCCTCCTGCCTCCTTTTATCTGATATATATTGTTTCTGTCATTTTATTGACATCTCAAAAACAACTCGCGTAGGACACAAGGAAAATTTCCACAACATTTTATCGTAGCATTTTCCACGTGGAGTTTGCATGACATTGGACACATCGGGAATAATCGGCCAGAGCCCTGCACTGCAAGAGGTCTTTGCCATACTGGCCAAGGTGGCACCCACGGAAAGCACGGTGCTGGTATCCGGAGAATCAGGCACGGGCAAAAAGCTTATGGTCAGGGCCCTGCATCACAACAGCAAAAGAAACCAATGCCCGTTTGTGCCCATTAATTGCGGGGCCATACCTGGAGAACTTCTGGAATCCGAACTTTTTGGCCATGAAAAGGACGCCTTCACCCATGCCCTACGAACACAAGCCGGACGGTTTGAACTGGCAGAGGGCGGCACGATATTTCTCGATGAAATCGAAGCAATGGACCTTAGCCTGCAGGTCAAAATTCTGCGTGTTCTTCAGGAAAAAAAGTTTGAACGTGTGGGCGGGAATAAAACCTTCAAAGCCAATGTACGTATCATCGCCGCCACCAACCGGAACCTGGAGCAGGAAGTAGCCAAAGGCACCTTCAGGGAAGATCTGTACTATCGCCTTAATGTCATCCCCGTCCATCTCCCCCCTCTGCGCGAACGTCAGGAAGACATCCCCCTTCTGGCCAATTATTTTCTGCAAAAATTCTGTCAGAAACAGGAACGTACAACCATACACCTGAGCCCGGCGGCGACAGATATTCTTCTGGCCTATTCCTGGCCTGGGAATGTACGCGAGCTGAAAAATTTCATGGAACGCTTAAGTATCATATGCGAAGCATGTACCATCACACCCAATGATCTTCCGGATAAAATACTCAAGGAAACCGGGGCTGATGTTCCCAAACGTCCGCACCCGCAGGCGGTTTCCAATGCCTTCCGCTGGCCGACCATCAAGGATATGCACGATCAGAACCTGAGCCTCAAAGAATTTTTCGATTTCCTGGAAATAAATATGCTCAAAGAGGCTCTGAATATGGCTGACGGCGTCAAAAATCAGGCTGCCGAAATTCTGGGTATCAAACGGACCACGCTGATTGAAAAATTAAAAAAGAAACAGATTAGCTAGCGTAGCCACCCTCCTGGCAGAGGATGCCCACACGGACGGGATACCATCATTTTCGTCAGACATCCCGTTAAAGCATCTCTTTGAGCCCGTTTTTTGCTTATGCAATAACACACACAATATATCATAACGAACGATTTACGACGTGGTATCAAGGCACATACAGCCTAATATTTCCAACAATCGTTTTGCCCTCAACGGCTAACAGGGTGACATGACCAGTCTATCAACCGCCTCACACCTTCTGCCTCACGACGTACAATCCGGTCAAAATCCGCGACTGTCTGACCATGCTCACTTCCCGCTCGCATCGGGTTCAGAAGGCCCTGGGCTGAGCTGTAGAATATGAAAAATATATCACCAAGGACGATCCGTCCTGGCCCGAGCATATGTACACACTGGCCAACCTCTTTAAACTAAATCAGGATAAGAAAATGTGGCAAAGGGAACTCGAATCCATTATTAACGACGTTCCCGATTCCATTTACCGCAAAATGGCTGCCGCCGATCTGGAATCGGCCCAGCTCAAAAAAGAAATGCAGCCCTTTGAATAGGAAGATTACCATGAACAGAAAACCTGCAGTTGCCGGTCAGTTTTATCCCGGGAATGCCCTCGATCTGGCCCGGGAAGCCCAAAAGTATACATCCAAAAGGGCACCTCACTCCTCGCAGCCGACCATCCTGGCTATGGTTCCTCATGCC
>JAQVZR010000218.1 GCA_028708105.1 Desulfoplanes sp.
TGTCCCCTGTGGCTTGAGGAATGAAGAAATTTGAGATCCAGGGTTTGGGTCGGGGGCGGGTTACCTGCGAAGATCAGGAACCCCTGACACCATGGGTGAGGTTACGTATATTGCAGATCTGTGCTATACAACATATTGTCAAAGCTGCTGCGTGTCTTCTACCGGTCCCCTGCGATTGCGTGTCTTCTACCTGTCCCCTGCGATCATTGTCAAAGCTGCTGCGTGTCTTCTACCTGTCCCATGCGATCATTGCATTAAAAAATTTGACCACACTCTGGAAGAGGCCGCTTTGAATCTTGGGGCCACCAGAAGGCAGGTTATCTGGTATATCACCTTGAAATTTTTGCGTCCGGCCATTGTCGGTTCCGGAGCCGTGGCCTTTTTGATGTCCTTTGAAAACTTCAACACCACGTTGTTTTTGGTAGGTTCCCAGGCCACCTTGCCCATCAATTTTTATCTGCAGGTGAGGGACGGCAGCACTCCGGTGATCAATGCCATTTCTTGTCTGCTTATCGTGGGTACCTCGTCGCTGGCCCTGTTCAATCTGTATTTGAGCCGGAACGTGAAGGCGGAATAAGGCGGTCCTGGCGACGTGATTGATCGTGGTCGTGAAATCTACGACGGAGCAACGAAAATTCGATAATCCTCGGTAACAAAACCCGATAATCTCTGATAACAAAACCCATC
The DNA here is from genome assembly GCA_028708105.1 of Desulfoplanes sp. GTDB lineage: Bacteria > Desulfobacterota > Desulfovibrionia > Desulfovibrionales > Desulfomicrobiaceae > Desulfoplanes. The sequence continues at coordinate 688 of JAQVZR010000218.1, forward strand.
AATGGAAGGAACACTGTTCCTTCCATTGATGGGTTTTGTTTGTGTTGATTTTTGTGGCGGTTTATTTGGTCATGAATATTTTTCCCAGATCAAAACCCTGGCCCAGATAGTCGCCGATTGCGTGATAGGCACGGTTGCCTGGCGTAAAGACAAAGGGCCTGACCTTGGCTATGTCCGGCGTACCCTTGCCGTCCAGGACCGAAGGATCGGCTTTTACGTCCATGATTTCGCCCACAAACTGGGTGTGCACGCCAAGTTCGTTGACCCCGACCACCTTGCATTCCACGATGAGGGGAAATTCATCAATATACGGAGCATCAACCTTTTCTCCGCGAACCGGAGTGAGGCCTGTGGCCTTAAACTTGTCTTCCTTGCTTCCGGAAACCATGCCGAAATAGTCCACTGCATTGATTTGATCCACAGAGCCGATGTTCACGGTAAAGGCCTTGTGTTCCATAATGCCGGGAAAGCTGTACCGGGGCGTCTGGATGGATACGGCCAGGCAGGGAGGCTTGGAGCAGCAGATCCCGCACCAGGCTGAGGTCATGACATTGGGATTGCCTTTGCGATCGTAGCTTCCGATGACCCAGACCGGTGAAGGCTGTGCCAGAATTTTGGGGCCGAGTGATGTTTTCATATGAATCTCCTTGCGTTAGGGACGATGTGTTATGCCTGCTAGGAATCACAGGAGGATATATCAAAAAATGATAGGCGTGTCTTGTCTGGTTTGCAAAGAAAAACACTCCCAAAGCCTGCGGATAGTTGATCTCCGGACGACAGGTTTATAGCTTTCTGGTCATGATTCCAAACATGCTGTCATCCTGCAGCCTCCCTCGGCTCCGTCACAGAGCATTCCGTCCTGGTCACAGATGAAATTATTTATGGCCAGAGTGATTTGAAAATATCAGGGGAATTTCTTGCATAGGATATGGTCAGGCAGCAGAAACGCACTGTGTGCAGAGATCTTCTGGGTGGGAAAAGTGTATTTTTTTGGGTGGAAGGCAATGTGGATTTGCTCGGATGAACTGTTTTTTCTTGTCTTCAAAAAAACATGGCGATAGGAAGCCGTGCAGATGGCGTATCCGTAGTTTGGACGACTTTTTTATGAACGGAGAACAGATGTTTTTTGATGCTTATACAGGTTCGGTTATGGCCATCGCCCACAGGGGCGCGCGGTCTCTGGCCCCGGAGAACACCCTTTTTGCCGTGAGCAAGGCTCGTCATGCAGGGGCCTATGCATGGGAAATGGATGTCCAGATGACCGGGGACGGCCAGCTGGTCATCACCCATGATGAGACCATTAATCGGGTGAGCAATGTGGCCTTTGTTCCGGAATTTCTGGATCGTAAACCCTGGCGCGTCAAGGATTTTACCCTTGCTGAACTCAGAAGTCTGGATTTTGGTTCCTGGTATGTGCGCGAGGACCCGTTTGGCCAGATTGCCGCGGGCGCTGTTTCGGCAACGGATGCCGAGACATACCGCGGGGCATTGATCCCGACCCTGGAAGAGGGGCTGCGTATGACCCGGGAGCACGGATTTCGGATCAATGTGGAGATCAAAGATCTGTCGGGATTGCCCGGGGATGACGTGGTCACCCGGAAGGTTCTGGAGATGATTGACCGTTTTGATCTGGTGGAGCAGGCCATACTGTCCTCGTTTCAGTTCAAATACCTGCTGCAGGCCAGGGACATCCTGCCCGAGCTGCCTACTGCGGCTCTGGTGGAAGAGGAAAACATGCCGGAAGGGGATATCCTCACCGTGTTGCAGAATCTGGGCGTACAGGCATGGCATCCGGACAAGGATATTGTGAAGGCAGATGACCTGCGCCGGGTTCGTGACGCAGGATTGTTTGTGAACGTGTACACGGTCAATGATCTTCGTGAGATGCGATTTCTTATGAACAAGGGCGTGACCGGGTTGATTACGGATTTTCCTCAGAGGGTGAGGGGGCTTTAACGGGATACGGTCGTTCGCCGATTTGTATAGTCCACGCAACAAGGGGAGAGCTTTCATGGAAGGCTCTCCCCTTGTTGCGTGGTGTTGGTGTAAAAATGGTTATTCAGATTTTTTGGCCCTGGTCTTCATGAAGACGGCGGCCAGAATGATGACCAGCAGAAAGAAGATGAACCAGAGGGGGCTGCTGCCACTTTGGGCTTCGTGCTCGGGCATGGCCTGTTTTTCAATTTCCAGGGCATCATGTTCTTCCATGGTGTCGGTATCATGGGCGGCCTTTTCCACCGCTGCTGTCCCGTGGGCGGCTTTTTCCATTCCCTGTTCCGCGGCCGTTCCTGCGTGAGTCTGGACCGCGGGGCCCGCTGCGGCCATGATATCGGCCTGCCTGGGATGTATCCCCAGCCAGTCAACCTTGCCGGTATCAATGTCGTAGACCGCACCCACAACCTGTAGTGTACCGTTCATAACCCTGGCGCGGGTGGCCGGGCTATTCATGAGCAGGTCGCTGATGCTCTGCCAGACGTTGTTGGTGACTGCTGCTGTTACCAGCGCATCCCCGGTGAGTTCAGGGTGATCGTGTCTGGTTTTTTTGACGGCGGGGAGAATATTGTCCACCAGCTGGGGAATGGAGCCGTGCAGTTCTGCATCCTGCACAACAGCGGTGACTGCGCCGCAATGGGTGTGTCCGAGAACAACCATGACCGGTGTCCCCAGGTGATCGACGCCGTATTCCACCGAGCCAATTTCATCCACATCCATAACGTTACCGGCCACCTTGATGGTAAAGATGTCTCCGATACCCTGATCAAAGAGGAGTGCCGCGGGAACCCGGGAATCGGAACAGGCGATGACGGTGGCAAAAGGATGCTGGCCCTTGGCGGTCGTTGCGAGACGGCGCTGACGGTCCTGGTTGGGATGGATGGCATGGCCTGTGGCAAAACGGTCGTTACCTGCTTTGAGCTGGGTCATGGCCTCGTCAGGGGTGAACATGCGCTGGGTTGGCACTTCGGCAGCCAGGGCTGACCCGGTCAGCAACAAGAAGGTGCACAGGATCATGAGTATTGTTGAGAATCTTTTCATGCGTATCTCCTGGGTTACGTGTGAGCTCGGACACATATGATGACGATTGTTGTGCAATGTGTGCGTACCAGTATTATCTATTGAAGAAGATTCAGGCAAGAGATTTTGTCTCTTGATTTGTGGGCAGACCATGCATGGATGAGAAATAGATAGGGTTAGAGAATTCCCAGGTTCTTCTGTTCAATCCAGCCGAACATCTCTTTGCCGAAAGCAATTTTTGCATAGTTCTCGGTCTGCTCCTGCACGTCGACCCGGGTCCCTGCGTGGAGAACAAACAGTTCCGTCGCATCCTGGGAACGCCCTGATCTGATGGGGGCGGTATCCGCTACAATGATCGCCTGGGGTGCCAGAGTTGTGTGGTAGAGCTGGAAAAGTGTCGTGGGGGTTACGAGCAGAAAAAGGAGCATTGCCCCGGTGGTCATGGCCTTGATCCAGGAGGACGAGCAAAAGGTCAGAAAGCCCAGCCCGAGCCATAGGAGGACATTGCTCCCCAGGGCCAGATACTGGATCGTACGCGCGGCCAGAATGTCTTTCCAGAAAAAAAGCACGCGGGTCAGGATGGTGTCTTGCCCCGGCTGGTCATCAATCTGCAGAGAGCGGGCATAGTCCAGATTGAATTTCAGATCCGCATTGCGGGGCATGAACGGTATGGCCCGTTCATACCAGTAGATGGCTTGTCCCAGTTGTCCGGCTTTGAGATAGGCATCGCCCAGGGTATAGAAAAGATTCCCGTTTTCCACGCCGGATTCGGC
>JAQVZR010000219.1 GCA_028708105.1 Desulfoplanes sp.
TATGGAACAGGCCCTTACTGTCGGACAGACGGTTTATAATTCCGTCAATGGGCGACTGGAAAAAACAGGGGAACGGATTATTGCGCACATCCGTAACAGCGGACTTGTTTGGGGCGGGAAGGGGATGGATCGGTTGTTGGTTGCCGAGCGAAATGATTTTGATCTGTCACTGATCGGGATTCTGTCACCAGCGCATAACGAACAGAACTGGCATGGTTCTCCGGAGTGGGAAATAGCGTGGAAAAATGTGGAAAAAGGCATTGCCTGGCCTGAGCTGGAAAAAAATCTTCAGTATTGGTCCGCAGTCTGGCCGGGTACTGACGCGGATCTTGTTGTGGGAATCCTGCCCGTGGATAAGGGCAAAGCCGGATTCCTGGTCATGGGCGCGACGCTGCCCCAGGGACTGTTGTTCAAACTGGATCAGATCGTTAAAGGTGTTAACGAGTACAAACAACTCAAAACGCTTAAATATCCACTCAAAGTGGCCCTGTATTTTATTCTGGGCATTATGACCCTGTTGATCATTCTCGGAGCCACGTGGTTCGGATTCCGGCTGGCAAAAGAAATTTCTGCACCTATCCAGGCACTGGCCATTGGCACAAAACGTATTGCCCGGGGTGATCTGGGCGTCCGTATTGATGATCAATCCGGAGACGAGCTGGGACTTCTGGTACAATCCTTTAATAAAATGGCCATGGATCTGGAAAACAGCCAGCTGGGGCTGCAACAGGCCAAAGATCGTCTGGAACGTCAGAATGCCGAATTAGAGTCCAAAGGGCGGTATATGCAGGCGGTGTTGGATAATATCACTGCCGGGGTTATTTCTCTGGATGCCCAGGGCAGAATCAATACCTTTAACAAGGCTGCGGAGAATATCCTCGGCATTCCGTTATCCAATGTTTTGATGCAGTCACCGGCCACGTTGCTGAGGGGAGATTTTGCTCTCATGGTCCAGGATGTGTTGACCCAGCTCCGCGATGCGCCTCGTTCCCAGTGGCAACGCCAGGTCAGTATCCGGGTTGGTGATGCCGAAATCCGATTACTGGTCAATGCGGTCGTTTTGCAGCAGAGTGAAGGCCAGGATTCCGGGATTGTGGCTGTTTTTGAAGATGTTACAGAACTGGAAAAGATCCAGCGCATGGATGCCTGGAAAGAGGTCGCCCGGCGCATTGCCCATGAAATCAAGAATCCTCTTACGCCCATTAAACTTTCCGCCCAACGGCTTGAAAGCAAGTTTGCACGCCAGATCACGGACCCTGTTTTTACCCAGTGTACACAGCTTATTGTCCGCCAGGTGGAGCATTTGCAAGAGATGGTCAAAGACTTTTCATCCTTTGCCAAGCTTCCAGAAGTTCAGCTTACCTATGGCAATATTTTGACCCTGCTCCAGGAAACATTGGGGATGTTTGAACAAAGTCATCGCCGTATATCATGGCATCTTGAATGCGTATCCGCATTGCCTGAATTCCGTTTTGATACCAAGGCGATCAAGCGGGTACTCATCAATATTCTTCTCAATGCTGCAGAAATTTTGTCAGACCAGGAAAACGGGAAAGTGGTCCTGACTGTTGCGTATGTCGAGGCTCTGCACCGTGTACGTATCCAGATTTCAGACAACGGGCCGGGATTGACCTCCGAAGAACGTTCCCGGATTTTTGAACCCTATTTTTCAAGAAAACGGGGGGGGACGGGCTTGGGATTAGCCATCGTCAAATCTGTTGTCGACGACCATCGCGGATATGTTCGGGTGCACCCGAACAGTCCTACAGGAACCACCTTTGTTATAGAACTGCCAGCAGCCAAGGGCGATGCCCGTTGGAGTCCCGTGGTATGAATATGAGTGTTCTGATTATCGATGATGAGGCGGATATCCGTTTTTCTCTGCGCGGTATTCTGGAGGACGAGGGCTATTCGGTGTTTGAGGCCGAAGACGGGGAGAAAGGAATCGCTCTTTTCGCCGAAACCGACCTTGATCTTGTCTTCTTGGACATCTGGCTCCCGGGCATGGATGGGCTGGCCGTTCTTGATCAGTTGCAGGCATACGCCGCTGATATCCCGGTGATAATGATTTCCGGGCATGGGACCATCGAAACTGCGGTCGGTGCAATCAAAAAAGGAGCTTTTGATTTTATTGAAAAGCCGTTATCCCTAGAAAAAGTTGTTGTCACCGCTAAAAAAGCTTTGGAATTTCATATTCTTAAAGAAGAAAATGAGAACCTGCGGTCCAGAATTAGAGAAACTCATGTCTACGAAATTACCGGGAATTCCAAGCCTATCTGCTTGTTAAGGGATATGATTGCCCAGGTAGCCCCTACGGATGCCTGGGTTTTGATTACCGGTGAAAACGGTACGGGAAAGGAAATCGTGGCTCGTTCTATCCACGATCAGAGCACGCGGAATACCAAAGCCTTAGTGGCTGTCAATTGTGCGGCCATCCCTGAAGAACTTATTGAATCAGAGCTCTTTGGACATGAGAAGGGCGCCTTTACCGGTGCAGATAAATCCAAAAAAGGAAAATTTGAACTGGCAGACAAGGGGACGTTATTTCTGGACGAGATCGGGGATATGAGCCTGAAGACACAGGCAAAAATATTACGGATTCTTCAGGAACAATGCTTTGAAAGAGTAGGCAGCAGCAAGACTATTCGGGTTGATGTTCGAGTGATTGCAGCTACGAACAAGGATCTGGTCACGGAGATCCGGGAAGGGCGATTCCGGGAAGATCTTTATTACCGCCTGAGGGTGTTCCCTCTGGAAGTTCCGCCGTTGCGTGATCGGCAGGGGGATATTGTGCGGATTCTCAACGAATTTACGGCGGTTATGACCAGGAAGCACGGTTTCCGTCCTGTGCGGTTTTCCGAAGATGCCCTGGTTATTCTTCAGGGGTATCCTTGGCCCGGGAATGTGCGTGAGCTCAAAAATTTTGTGGAGAGGATATTTATTCTTTATCAGGGGCAACTGGTTAATGCATCCATGCTCCCTCGTGAATACCGTGAGGGGGTGGCTGTTCCTCCACCCCGTTCCTCTGTGTCCGACGTTGATGATCCCCCAGCGATGTCCGCAGATTTTAAGGCCGCCCGGGGGGAATTTGAGATGCGGTACCTGAAACAAAAACTGGCAGAATGTAACGGTAATATTACCAAATTGGCAGAAACCATCGGCCTGGAACGCAGTTATTTATATCGAAAGCTCAAGGCGTATAATATCAGCCCCTGATGCCCACGCGTATGGATTGTTGGGCAATCATTTTCGGCTCATGACGATCCTAAATTTTCTGGGGCTGAACAGAAGCTGAAATACTATGTGTATGGGGTCGCTGTGTTCACGTTTTTCATGTCGCATCAAAGATACACCTTTATGTCCTTTGCCCTGAACGGATATTGCAGGTTTGTTGCCGTGGAGTTTTTTGTTCCAACTCCTTGATCATTTCAAATTTATGGTTGCTTATCAGATTTTTGGGATGTCTTTTTGTGTATCCGCGCAGGGACAGATTGATGATAACAATGCTCAATCCAATGACAATCAAGAATATACCGTTCATGTTGAACTCCATTGTGTAGAATATTCTGGATCACGGAAGTGCATTGGTGATGAAAGAAAAATGCCAATTCTGAACACCCCTGTTTTGTTTGATTTATTTTTTTACTAAAGCCCAGATATCTATGTCCGTCAGACAATATCTGTCGAAGCATGAATGTTTTTCCGAAAAAAATGGACTGTCTGGGGGTGTATGAAAATAACAAATCGTCCCGCAGAATACGGAACGATTTGTACAAAGGGTTCAACAAGAATGATGACTCAAAGGGCAGGTGTGCTTACGGCAACACCCGCGTGGGCATGGAGGTGCTCCATGTCTTGATTTATTGCATGGGGATTACTTACTTTCTTTAGGGAGGTCAGCTTCCGGTTCCCATGCGGGTTCAACCAGTACCTCGGAAGAAGTGGGTGCTGTGGGCGTGATGATGGATTTTTGTGGGGCCACAGCCGTAGCTGCAACCTGCAGCAGGAAGATGATGTCTCCCTGCTCGATCTCCCGGGACGTTTCTCTGAGCTCTGCTTGGCAGAGAGAACCACCATGCAGCGGATGTAAAGGATTATTATCCTGCATGGGCTGCATTATGTTACCCCAGCCGCTGATTTTGAGAAAGGCAAGATTGTTGTCGGCAATTTTTTTGGCAATGAGAAAAAAGGCCGGAGGTGTGATTGTGCATGATGAGTACATCTGCAGGATAACTCTGTCATGTGTACTTCCGATGTAGCGGTTGTCGTGCAACCTGATGATTTTTCCGGCCAGCTGTTTGGTGGGGACAAAGGTGGCGGTGATGGTTGCATCCTGGTGATAATTTCCGGTTTGCGGGTCCTGTTTCTGTACTACCTTGCCTGTGCGGGTAAGAAGATCTGGGAAGGGCTGGGCTAAGGACTGCTCATCAATTCCTCGTACCAGGGGGCTGAGCTGAATAT
>JAQVZR010000220.1 GCA_028708105.1 Desulfoplanes sp.
ATTTTTGGGGATCAGGTCGAAGAAGGCCCTTAAAGGTTGGCCAATACAGAACAACCACGGCGAGTATGGCTCCGAGCTGGATAACGACTTCAAAGACATCCGCTTTGGGTCCTGTAAATCCGAGGAGGTGACCACTGATGATCAGATGCCCTGTGGAAGAAACAGGGAGAAACTCGGTCAGTCCTTCGATGATGCCTAGAATGGTTGCAGTGATGTAGTTTGTCATGGTGCGGTGAGGGACCTGAAAGAGTAAGAAGTTACAAGGTTCTCGAGGTATTTGTATCAAACGGTACGTTAGAGAATTTTATCCAGAAAGTTTTTGATACGTTCATTGTTCATATGTTTGCTGAAAAACTCTTGCGGGGTACCCTGAGCAATAAAGGTTCCTTGTTCCATAAAAATAACCCGATCTGCAATTTCACGGGCAAAACCCATCTGGTGGGTTACGACGACCATGGTCATCCCCTCTTTTGCCAGGGAGCGTATGGTTTCAAAAACTTCTCCCACAAGTTCAGGGTCAAGGGCAGATGTGGGTTCGTCAAAAAGCATCAGCTTGGGGCGCATGGCAATGGCCCGGGCTATGGCCACCCGCTGTTTCTGCCCTCCAGAAAGGGTTGCCGGAAAAACATCTTTTTTATCAACGATACCAACCTTGTCGAGCATGGCCAGCGCAATATCCCGCGCCTCTTCCGGTGCTTTTTTCTGTACAGTCAGAGGGCCTTCCATGACGTTTCCGAGCACTGTCATATGGGGGAAAAGATAAAAATGCTGGAAAACCATGCCGATTTCTGAACGCAGGGCACAGATGCGGCTGGGTTTGTCCAGGGTCATCCGACCTTTTTTTATGACATAGCCCACGCGGGTACCCTCGAAACGGATTTCTCCCTTATCAATTTTTTCCAGAAAATTAATGGCCCGCAGCAAGGTCGATTTTCCCGAGCCCGAAGGGCCGATGATAACCAGTTTTTCCCCCCGTTTGATATCCAGCGAAACATTGTCAACTGCAGTGAGCTTGCCGAAGCGTTTGGTGATACCGGAAAGTTGGATAAGGGGTGTTGTTTTATCTGTTTTCATAGGCCCCTACAATTGTTTCGATTTTTTCAAAGGTGAGGGTGAAGACTGAGGTCATGGCCAGATAGATGAGGGCCGCAAGTATCAGTACGGTAATATTGAAATAGGTATTGAAGAGCAGGTCGGCCGAGCGCATCAGTTCCACCATGGCAATGGTCGAAACCAGGGCGGTGTCTTTAATTAGGGCTATAAATTCATTGCCAATGGGAGGCATGAGCCGTTTATAGGTCTGGGGGATGATGATCCGGCGCATTGACTGGGCGTAGGTCATGCCCAGAGCCTTGGCCGCTTCGGTTTGACCGTAGTCGATACTCTGGATGCCACCGCGGATGATTTCTGCCAGATAGGCTGAATAGTTTAGGGAAAGCCCCATGATTGCTGCGGTGATCGGCTGCAGGGTGATCCCGAAGGTGGGCAGTGCATAGTAGATGAAAAAAAGTTGGAGCAGAAGAGGGGTGCCCCTGAATATCCAGATCACAAACCAGCAGAGGGACTGTACAGGGCGGAAGGAACCGATGCGCCCCAGGGCGATGAGCAGACCAAGGATCGGGGAAATGATGATGGTCAGCAGGACCAGAAAGAGGGTCATCACTGTCCCCTTGGCCAGGGCGGGGAGAAATTTGATGGTGTCTTGAAAAAATTGGATATAGACAGGACTGCTTTCCCTGGAGATGGAGGTCAGAAAATTTTTAGCTTCCTGATTGTCCGGATAAAACTGCAATATTTCCTGGCAGACGGCCGTGGCCTGAGCAAAATCTTTGACGGAAAAGAACATGCGGGCCAGAAGCATCCGACTTTGGGCGAAACTGCCGTCATCGCCGTGAACGCCCGGATGCGGTACTTTGCGCAGTAGAGTGGCGGCCGTTTCAATATCGCCGGTACTTAGGGCATTTTTGCCCTGAACAAGAAAGTTTTCTGTATTTTGTGCCCTGACAGGGGGCGTGCTGGTAAGCAGAAAACAGGACAGTAAAAAGACAACGAGCAGAGGCGTATAGCCGCCTCTGCTCGTCTTGGAGTTCGTTGTGGGTAAAATAGGCAATGGATCCTTCCAGATTCTGGTGTTCCACCATCGTTGTGATGGAGTTGGTGGTAACCGCTGGGGCAGACTACCAGGTTGCAGGGTTGGTCAAATCTTCCGCGAACCACTTTCTGGAAATTTTAGCAGTGGTGCCGTCTTCGATCAGTTCGGTGATGGCTTGCTGGATTTTCTGGCGCAGGGAATCGTCCCCTTTGCGGAAGGCAACACCGAAAGGAGCCTTGGTGATGAACTGGGGCAGAATTTTGTAGGCACCCGGCTTTTTGGAGATGATATCGCGGGCCGTCAGATTATCGATAACCACGCAATCAAGTCTGCCTGATTCAAGATCGAGCATGGCTTTGGGGTTGGTTTCATATTGCTTGAGCTCGGCCGGTTTTTGGGGCAGGGCCTCAATGGCCACCATGGCGGTGGAACCCTGCTGGATACCGACAATCTTCCCCCCCAGGTCTGCGGGAGCTTTGATGGCAGTGTTGTTCATCGTTACTGCTGCAACCTGACCATCCATCATATAAGGGTTTGAAAAACTGACTTTTTCTTCTCTTTCTGGGGTGATGGTCATGCCGTTCCAGATTGCATCGAATTTATCGGCGTACAGGGAGGGAATGACGCCTTTCCATGCTGTGGGAATCCATACAATTTTTAGTCCTAACTTTTTACCTACGGCCTCGGCGAAATCAATATCAAAGCCATACAATTTACCATCGGCTTTGCGGAAGGCCATGGGAGGGAAATCATCATCCAGGCCGATGCGGAATTCACCCTTGGTCTGGACCTGTTGCCATGAATTGTCTGCGGCTGTAGCTGTACCGACCAGGGCCAGAAAAAAGAACGGGATAATCATCATTTTGATCATGTTTTTCATGGAATCTCCTCGTGGTTTGTAGGGACGGATGTGCAGGAACTGTACATTGCAAGGCGTGGAATGCTCCCGGATACCGTAGCAGGGGATAGCCATCACGTAACGTAAAAGCCCAGGCATGGATCCGCTCGACCTGGGCCGTAGGTGATGACTCCCGTAGCTGGCCGAAAACAAATCCGGCACGCTAGCAAAACGAAGAATCCAAATATCCGAAGGGGAGTTAAGTTGCAAGCACTGATATGATTGTGTACTTTCAAAATGATACTGCGTAAGGAACTTTTTATCCGATTCATTGACCCGTTTGGGAGGAAAAAATGACCACAATTATGCCTGAAGGACAACAGCTGCGCAAGGCTGTTGAATGGATTGAGGAACATCTGAGCCAAGGCGAGAAGATTACCATCCTGCTTAAAGATGTGGGTATGCGTTTTAATCTTGGACCCCAGGACGAACGATATCTTTACCGTCTGTACTTGGAAAAAAATGAGGAAAATGCGTAGATACTCATGATTTTTAGACTGCTGCAACGCCAAATATTTAAGGAACTGCTGGGCATTTTTGGTGTATGTCTCGGCGCGGTGCTCATGGTTCTGCTCATTGGCAGGCTTCTGCAAATGAGCGAGCTTATGATGGGACAGAGTATTTCTTTTTTTGACCTGGCGATACTCTTTGTTTATCTGAGTCCGTTTTTTTTGAGTTTGCTCATCCCTGTGTCCTGCATGCTGGCAATTTTTTTGACTTTTTTACGTATGGGTACCGATAGGGAACTTATCGCCTTACGTGCAGGTGGACTCAGTGTGTACCGTTTTTTGCCAGGACCTCTTGTTTTTGTCGTTTTGGGCATGTTCTGTTGCGGCGTGATGACCATGTATGGCATCTCCTGGGGCATGGATCATTTTCGTGAAACGATTTACGACCTGGCCAGAACAAAAACGACCCTCCAGCTCCAACCCGGTGTTTTTAATAATGACTTTCCCGGGTTGACCATTTTTGCGCATCGGGTTGATCCTGCAACAGGTTCAATGCAGGACGTTTTTGTGGAAGATGTAACCAACCCTGAAGCGCAGACCGCTATTGTTGCGCCCTCGGGCAAAATTTTAACAAACCCGGATAAGGGTGAAATGTTTTTTGTGCTCTCGGACGGTAAAATATATCGGTATGGAAAGGATGGAACCAACGAAATATCCTTTGAGACATATCGGGTAAAAATGGATCTGAGCAAGGTTTTGGCAGGGACACAGTCCCTTGATGCCAAACGAATACATTCCTTATCCATGAACGAACTGAGAACGCAGATTACTCAGTGGGAGCCCGGGAAGAAACAGGGCGAAGAGCGTTTGCGTGATCTGAAAACCGAATTTTATAAACGCTACGATGCCCGTGGCCTGCATTGTCCTGGGCCTTTTTGCCATCCCTTTGGCCTTTCTTTTTCAAGGCATGCATCGTCAGTACGGTCTTGTCCTTGTGCTGGGAT
>JAQVZR010000221.1 GCA_028708105.1 Desulfoplanes sp.
ATGGTTTGTTAAAAGGTACTTTGCCAATCATGTCAATGTACTGATTTAGGGTGGATAAAAATTGTTCGTAGGCGAACATACAGGGCTTTGTCAAATGGATCGGGACCATGAAGAGGCTTTTTGCGGGCTAAGCCTAGGCCTTTTGTGCGTGCAGTTTCTGCATGGCCTCTTTTTCACGTCCGAGTTCCTTAAGCAGTTTGCGCAGAGGCCAGCCGGCAGAAATGGGCGTCAATGTAGCCCAGATGGGGGAGGGAATGTTTGTTTTTTTGTGTTCCGACATGAGCAGGTGGAGTTCTTTTCCCGTGAGTCCGGCCATGATGACGGTCGGGGGCGAAGCCAGTGTTTCGTCTTCGCCTGTTACAGGTTCCCGGGAGAACAGGGTGGACAGGGAGATACCCTCATCTTCCTGGCGGGCAAAAAGGATGGGCAGATCTTTAAATTCAGGGAGTTGTGCTAGAGTCTCACGCAGGGAGTGCTGGTGTTCGTGGGCATATCCGCACACGATAATTTTTCTGGGGCCAAAAAGGTGTTGCTCGGTTTGCCCTACGGGTTTGAATCCGGATTGGGTCATAGTGGTTGCTCGTGGTCAGAGGTTACGGGTCAGGGCGTGATGTTTGGGCGCAGTCTGGTCAGTATTTCCTGGAGGTCAAGATCATATTTTTGAGACAGCTCTTCCAATGTCTCGAACAGGGCGTTGCAGAGAACGCATTCGCCTGCGCGCTGATCATAACTGCGGAAGACAGCTTCGCTGTCTGGATGGGCGGATACGATATCTAGGACTATGCTGCGGGGAGTGATATCATCGGGGGTCATGAGCAGCTCTCAGGGAAAAAAAGGTGGAGCCCTGAGCCGACTTCATATACCGGCAGGACTCGGGAAAGGGCTATTTTGCTGCCAAGATCCGTGCAGTGGCAGGGGTGGAGGGCGCAAATGCCCTGGGCGGCCAGATAGCCTGTGGTTTGTTCCATGCGTGTTGTGGCCGGGGATTGAAGATGAAATCCGCCGATGACGTCATGGATCTGTTTTGTATTGCATACTTTTTTGGCGTATTCAATGGTGTTGCAGATCCCGGCATGGGCACAGCCCGTAATGATTACCAGCCCTTGAGATGAGACGTAGGCCAGGGATGTGTCATCCAGAAGGTCGTCGGGGGCCAGAACACCGTTTCGCAGGGTTGCACCGAGACGGGCATCCTCAAAGGGAAAAATGCGCGGGATCTCGCCCAGAAAAACCAGATGGCTGGTGATCCATACCGGGGCTTTGGAGAGTTGCATGTCCATATGTCGGGCCAGTTTGTCCATGGAAATCATGGTGCCTATCTCCGGGAGTTCCATGACGGTTTTGGTGGCAAAGACGTCCGGATGTGCGATAACAGTGGGGCGTTTGCATGTAAGCCCTTCGATACGGGCTTCGGTCAGAGCACGCACCAGAGGATCAAGACCCCATGTATGGTCCAGATGTCCATGGGAAAGGGCGATGTAATCCAGGTTCAAGAGATCAAGACCCAATTTGCGGGCGTTGATCATAAAGGCATCACTGTAGCCGAGATCGAAAAGAATACGGGTCTCGTGATCCTCAATGAGATAGGAGATGCCGGGTTCGCCGAGAAGATAGCGGTCAATGAGAGTGTTATTGTCCACAAGAACGGTCAGTTCCATGAAATTTCCTTGTCTAAAGATTGTGTGTGCCGGCTGCCGGGCAGGTACGGACGGGAGCCACAAAGGCTCAGGGCAGGATGCTCATGCCGGTCACCTTGTTGATCAGTAATCCCTTGGGGCGGTCCAGGTCCGGAAGTTCCGCCCCGGGCTCAAGGGTGGTAATCACGGTTTTGCCGATCACCTGTCGGCCTTCTTTTCCTGACCATGTTCTGGTTTTCAGTCCCCATGTATTGTGCATGATCAGGGCGTGGCCCTGGTACTGGCCGATATACAGGGTCACATGGCCGGGCATCCAGATCAGGGTCTGGAAGGGAATCCCCTGTTTCTGGATGATGTCTTCTTTTTGGGCTGCGGGCATGCCTGCCAGGGCAATGATATGTCCCTGTTTTGCCTGCTGGGATGAATTTCTGGGGAGCCAGATGCCGAAGGAACCCATGAAATCTCTGGTCATGGCTGAACAGTCGCGGTTAAAGTACATACCTCCCCAGCCGTAAGCCTGTCCCAGAAGCTGTTGTGCCAGGGCGGCCTGGTTGGTGCGCGTGAGGGGAAGGGGGTAGGTTGTCATGGTATCGGCCGGTATATCGGCCTTGACCAGAAGGGCGTGGCGGGAAGCATCCGCGGCCGGAAGGAGGATCGTTTCCCGGCCCTGAGCATTAGCTTCCACCGGATACAGGGCACCGATATGGGTCATAAACCGGTATACCCCTTCGGTATCAATAAGCGGGACGGTGTCCTGGAGGGGAACGGCGCAATGGATGCTCTGGAAGCGTTTCACAAAGGATGCGTCCACAAAGGCTAAGTTGGAAACAGGCATCCAGCCGTGTACAAAACCGGCTTCCACAAGGGCCCAGGCACGGTTTACGGCAATATGACAGATATGAATGGGGGTTCCGGCCCAGAGTACCGAGTACTGCAGGTAGTCAAAGGGATAGCCTTCCCCCGGGCGGTCAAAGGGATAAAATCCGGGATGGTTTGAAGGCAGAGCGCGGATCGGGGTGTCCTGGATGGTGATGGCCCGTGCATGTGCATTGGGAAAGGATGCAAGGTCATATTGCGCGATAAGATGTTCCAGACGTCCCCGGGGCCAGGGGTTGAGATTTTCGCCCACAAGGGGTTTGTTCTGGAAATCGGTTGTCGCACCCAGAAGTTTTTCGCGGGTATACAGGGTGCTCCCGTTGATGTTCCAGGGGCTGAAAAAGTGGGTCAGATAATCTTGGGCGGCGGTTTCCTGGGCCACGGCCGGGAGTATTACAGAAGGGGTGTCTTCCCTGGCAATGGATGCGTTCTGAGGAATGGTTTGCAGATCACGGATTGTACGTCGGCCATGGTCTGGGGCGGCGCATGCCGTCATGAGTCCCGCGATCACACCTGTCATGATCCACAGCAGGAATGCGGGGTGTTGCGAAAACGGGAAGGGGGGGATATCTTTTTGTCGGATCACTCCGGTTGGTGCGCAACCAGGTTCGTTGGTCATGACAATTGACTCCATGCGGAAATGTTTTTATTGCGGTATTCTCTTCTTAATCAAATATTGCTCAAAAGGGAAGGTAATGTGTTATGGATGCTAGCTTGAAAGAGATGATCAAGGCCTTGACGGTCAAGGAAGTCCTGTTCGCTGATGAAAAGCGGGCGGCCATTGATTTCGGCCATTGTGTCTGTGTGTTCGAAAAACACGGGGATTCATGGCATACCGTAGGAACTTCTGAAAACGGAGAAACCGGGCTGTTCTACGACAAAGCCAAAAAGGTTTTCGCCGATCGGGCCGAGATTGCACAGCGGCTGTAAAAAAAAATTGTTCAGGTTTGAAAAACGGAAAGGACGGAACCACAGGTTCCGTCCTTTTCATTTTTGGTATCTATAAAGCAGGATTTGTTGAGGACTGTTGTCCTTTCTGTCCCTGTCTGTGATCACAGGGGCCTGTTCTGTGGGGCAGGTTTCCAGGGGCTCAGACTTTTTCCCGGGTGGTATGGAAGACAATATCCGGCCATTGCTCAATGGTGTAATCCAGCCGCCACTTACTGGGGGCCAGATAGGCCAGGGCGCCTTCGCTATCCAGCGCCATATTGGATTGGAATTCCCGTGAAAACCGGTCCAGTGTTTTTTGCTGGTCACTGGTTACCCAGCGGGCGGTTTCCGTCTGTACCGGTTCATAGATGGCTTCCACCCCGTATTCATCTCTGAGCCTGGCGATGATGACATCGAACTGGAGGACGCCCACGGCACCGAGAATATGGTCATTGCTCAGGAGAGGCCGGAAGAGCTGTACTGCGCCTTCTTCGGAAAGCTGTTCCAGACCTTTATTCAATTGTTTTGATTTTAAGGGGTTTTTGAGAATAACCCGGCGGAAGTGTTCCGGTGCAAAATTAGGAATGCCCGTGAATTTGAGCACTTCTTTTTCCGTGAAGGTGTCACCGATCTTGATGGTTCCGTGATTATGGACGCCGATAATATCCCCGGGCCATGCCTCTTCCACCCCGGTTCTGTCCTGGGCCATGAAAATGGTGGCATTGGATATCTGGATCTCTTTATCGATGCGGTGGTGACGGACTTTCATGCCCCGGGTGAATTTGCCAGAACAGATACGCACAAAGGCGATGCGGTCTCTGTGGGCTGGGTCCATGTTTGCCTGGATTTTGAAGGCCACGCCGGAGAATTCAGGCTCGTAGGGGGAAACCTCGCGGGTGGTGGTCTGTCTGGGGCGCGGTGCCGGGGCCAGCTCCACAAAGGTGTCCAAAAGTTCCTGCACCCCGAAGTTG
>JAQVZR010000222.1 GCA_028708105.1 Desulfoplanes sp.
ATGCGGGTCGTGTTGCGCAATTGCTCACCTCTTTGCCCCAAAATTGGGACGGTGTGTATACTTTTACCACCAAATAACAGCCTGCTGTGATCAGCCGGCTGACCTAAGGAAGATCGTGATGCGGATAGTTGTTGTTTCAGATACCCATATGCAGGTTCCGGATAAGGGCCTTGCGATCTTATATGACCGGTTTTTTGCCCCGGCTGATGTGCTTGTGCATCTTGGGGACATGGTCGGAGAGTCTCTATGTTGTTTTTTCCATCAGCATCCGCATTTTTTGGCAGTGCGCGGCAATTGTGATTTTGGTTTGTGGGCTGAGGATATGCCCATCAGACGATCCTTTATCCTGGAAGGGATCAGGATCGGCGCCGCCCATGGCTGGGGGCCGCGATCGCTGGTCTGGAAGACAGTGGCCGGGGCCTTTGAACCCGGCCATGATCTGATTTTGTACGGGCATACGCATATCCGGGCTGTACATCAGATCCCGGGAGGTCCGTGGGTCTGTAATCCCGGATCATTGTGCGCTCCCAGAGACGGGAAGGCCGGTTTTGCAGTCATCCAGGTGGAAGCGGGGATGGTCCCGGATATTTCCTGGGTGGATGTCTAAAAGTCATAGCTGTCAGGAACCCTTGGAGTGATTCCGGGCAGAGCTCCAGTGATGCAAAGCATAAACAAAGAAGCGGCAGACCTTTTGGTCTGCCGCTTCTTTGTTTATTGCATAATCGTTGTACAGCCAGGTCTAATTTTCCAGCACCCGCTGATTCAGGATTTTGATGGAGGCTTTTTGCCTGAGCGCCTGGACAAGAGCCATGAAAATTTCCTGTTTTCGGGCCTGTTCAAGAGAGGTGATCCAATAATTTTTTTCTTTATCCCAATCTTCAGTCGATGGGCGTACCCGGGTGTTAGGCCTGGCAAGAATGACACCGGAGGTTACAGGATAGGTCGAACTAAGCCATGCTTTTGGTGTGCCTGCAAATGCCTGCTCTACCAGCTCGGGCTGCATGCCAAGGTCCGGGATAAACCCTTGGCGACCAAAGGCCTCGCTGGTTTTGATCTGGGCTGCAAATTTTTTGTCTGCACTTTGAGAGTCTTTGAGTAGCAGGGCCAGATCATTCTTGGCCTTTTCCAGAGCGATGGCCTTGGCTCCTTCTTGTTTCAGGGACGCGATGACACTACCTTTGACCTTGTCAAGAGCCAGGATGTGTGCAGGTTTCTCCTCAAGTTTCTGGGCCAGAAGATAGCCGTCTTCGAGAAGAATGGGGGTCTGGGTGACCTCGTTTTCTCCGAGGTTGAAGACCTCGGCAATGGCTTCTGCAGGGATTGTAACTTCCTGGGGGCCATCGGCCTGGGTAAAGAAATCCGTGGTCTCCGTTGTAATGCCTAGAGCCTGAGCTGCTTTATCCAGACTGTCTCCGGTAACCACCATTTCAAGAGCCTTATCAAGGCTGTCCTGCAGGGTATCTGAGGCCTGTTCCTTGGCAAGTTTGAGGCGTATATCTTCTTTGACTGCTTCGAGGGGTTTGGTTCCTGCAGGTTTCCGATCTTCGACCAGAATCAGGTGATAGCCGAAGGAGGTCCGAACGGGGGCACTGACTTGGCCTTTTTTCAAGTCAAAGGTGGCTTTTTCGAATTCCGGGACCATACGTCCTTTACCGAACCATCCGAGGTCACCACCGCTGATTTTACTCGGGCCCTCGGAGTATTTCTTGGCCAGTTCCTCAAAAGAGGCCCCTTTTTTATACTTGGCCAGGACAGCATCAATGGCCTTTTTTGCTTTGGCTTCCACTGTCTTGGAGGCATCCTCTTTGACCTTGATCAGGATGTGACGGGCTTTGACCATTTCTTCCTGCTGGAACTCCTTGGTGTGTGCGGCGTAATAGGCCTCAATGACGTTTTCCGGGATATCCTGCTTGCTAGCCAAGGTTTCCGGGGAAAGAAGCAGATAGGCCATGTTCATTTTTGCAGGCACGGCAAAGGTCTCTTTATGGGCTTCATAATAGGTCGAAATTTCTTTATCGCTCGGAGTGACCTGGTCGGTAAAGTCATCCTGATTGTAGAGAATGTAATCAATTTTGGCCTGTTCCCGAGCAAAAAGAAAGAAGTCTTTGGCTTCCTGCTCATCAATAGTCCCCGACATGGTCAAATAGTCTTGAACTTTCTGGATCGTCAGGTCTTTTGCATATCCTGTTTCAAACTGGGTCGGGTCCATCCGGTTGGCCCGGAGCAGAGAGGCGTATCTGTCCTTATCGAATTGCTTATCCTTATTAAGAAAGACAGGCATGTGCATGATGGTATCACGCAATTCAACGTCAGAAGTGGTAATGCCGTTGGCATGCGCCAGTTCGGAAAGCAATTCTTGGTTGATCATGGAATCCAGAACCTGTTGTTTAAAATGCATGCCCCGCATTTCTTCGGAAGTAACATTGGGACGCTGCTGGCGAAAGGTTTCCTGGCGTTTTTCATATTCCTGCAAAAAATCCTGGATGGTGATGGATTGTTCATTGATTGTCGCTAGGATCTTGGCTGAATTATTATGAGATGAGCCCACCCCCCAGAAGACGAAAACAAGAACAATGAGACCGAAGAGAAGTTTGACTCCCCATGATTGGGAATGTCTACGGATAAGATCAAGCATTGTTTCTCCAGATTATCTTATGCTGTTACAAAAGTTGTTTAGCCAGGCTGGTGATGAAAAGAATATCTGGGCTGCCATGTGCGGGCAAAAAACCGGTGCACACGTCAGCTAGAATGTGTTTCAAGACCGCATGGGGATGGAAATCCACTATACGTTTTTTTTGATGTAATTGAGCAAACCACCCGCATTGATAATGGCAATGTCTTTTTTGGTCAACTCGTTGTTGAGATGAATATCAGTAGTATCCGGGAGCAGGGCTGTGATGGTCTGATGAGGACGGAGATCATTGGTTTTTATAATGATGGTCGTATCCTGCATAAGATTGTCGTAGTCTGCGGAATCGTTGAAGGTCAGGGGAAGAATCCCCGCATTGATCAGATTGGCCATGTGGATGCGGGCAAAGGATTTGGCAATCACCACCCGGATTCCCAGATGTCTGGGAGCCAGGGCTGCATGTTCACGGCTGGAACCCTGCCCGTAATTTTCGCCAGCGATGATGATGCCCTGTCCCGCTTTTTTGGCACGGTCCACGAATCCCTGGTCCGTACGGGAGAAAACATAGTCACTGATGGCCGGAATATTGGAACGCAGGGAGGTGATCTCCGCTCCTGCAGGGAGAATGTGGTCTGTAGAAATATTGTCCCCGACTTTGAGAATCACCGGCAGGTTGATGGTTTCAGGAAGGGGTTCGAATTCTTTGAGCGGGACAATGTTCGGTCCGCGCAGGATGGTTACATCACGGCCATTATCCGGGGGAAAAATGAACATGTTCCGGATGGAGGGGATGTCGGCAGGTAACTCTGGTCGTATCAGAGGGCCTTCCCATGTCGCAGGGTCGGTAAATGCACCGTGCAGGGCACAAAAGGCTGCGGTGACAGGACTTGCCAGATAGACTTTGGCATCAAGGGTGGCACTGCGGCCTTCGAAATTTCTGTTAAAAGTCCGGACGCTGACGCCTCCCGAATTGGGAGATCCGCCCATCCCAATGCAGGGACCGCAGGCACATTCCAAAATCCGTCCTCCGGCATCGATGATGGATTCCAGGATGTTATGACGGATAAGAAGCTTGAGCACCTGCCGTGAACCAGGAGCAATGAAAACATCGGTTTCCCGATTCACCTGTTTGCCATGCATGATGGACGCAGCCTGGGTCAGGTCGGCATAGGAAGAGTTGGTGCAGGAGCCGATGGCCACCTGATCGACCTTGAGTCCTGCAAGCTCGCGGACAGGGACAACCTGATCCGGCATGTGCGGAGCTGCAGCAAGGGGTTCTAATGCATCCAGATCAATGACGATTTCCCTATCGTAAGAAGCCTGATCGTCTGCTGTCAGCGGGATAAATTCATCTTCCCGACCCATGGCCTTGAGGAAGATACGGGTCTGTTCATCAGATGGAAACAGGGACCCGGTTGCCCCGAGTTCCGCTCCCATATTGGTGATGGTAGCCCGTTCGGGGACGCTTAGCGTTTGTACGCCCGGCCCTGTATATTCCATGACTGCTCCGACACCGCCCTTGACCGTGAGCAGTCCGAGCAGGTGAAGAATGATATCTTTGGCCGTGGCAAAGCCCTGGAGCTTTCCCGTGAGGTGAATGTTGAAAACCTTGGGCATGGGCAGAGTGTATGGAAGGCCAGCCATAGCCAGGGCCACGGAAAGTCCTCCTGCACCCATGGCCAGGGAGCCGATGCCGCCGGCAGTCGGTGTATGACTGTCCGAACCGATGAGTGTCTTTCCGGGACGGGCGAAATTTTCAAGGTGCAATTGATGGCAGATTCCTGTGCCCGGAGGAGAAAAGACGA
>JAQVZR010000223.1 GCA_028708105.1 Desulfoplanes sp.
TGTGCTCTTCCGATCTGGTGAGGCCATGGACTTTGGCCCGTTCCAGTCCATATGCTTCGGGGGTATTGGCGATGACCACGGTAATACGGGCATCCAGACGCCCCGTATCAATGGCAGAAATAATCGCCTCAAGATTGGTGCCGCTACCGGAAATCAGCACGGCGATGGGTAATGACATACCTTCTCCTCGAATCACAGATTGTTTCCATACGAAAACAGGGTCTCTCAGATGAACTTCGTTTATGCCAGATCCCGGCCCAAGGCATCGGCCAGGGCGGGAATGGTGTATTCATCTGGTTGGATCTGTACAGAAAATCCGTAGGTTTCAATGGTTTTAGTGGTGATGGGTCCGATAGATGCGATACGGAGTCCGGCATCCACAAAGGTGCGTATCAGCTCCGGCTCAAGCAGAGAAAAGAAATTCTCTACAGTGGAGGAACTGGTAAACGTCAGACAATGAATATCCCCGGCCTCCAGAGCCGTAAGCACATCGGCCTTGTTTTCCCCGGCCAAAACAGTCTCATAAACCGGTAAAACGTCCACCTCGCAGCCAGCCCCACGCAGGGCTTGGGGAAGAACTTCCCGGGCCTCGCAAGCTCTGGGCAAAAGGATTTTTGTCCCCCGGATTCCGCGTTCCAGGAGTCCTTCAACCACCGACTCAGCCACATATTTTTCCGGAACGAAATCCGGATAAATCCCCCGCTCCTCAAGAGCCTTGGCCGTTGCCGGTCCGATGGCGGCCACCTTCTTCCCACCAAGCATCCTGGCATCCAACCCCTGCGCACGCAGCTGATTCCAAAAATGCAGAACCCCGTTGACCGACGTAAAAATCACCCAGGCATAGACAGCAATGTTACCCATGGCCGCATGAAGATCGGCATAATCATCCAGGGGCTTGATGCGGATGGTCGGGAACTCGTAACAACAGGCCCCCATCTCCTGCAGCAGAGAAACAAGCCCGCTGGCCTGCTGCCTGGCGCGGGTGACAAGGACCCCTTTCCCCAGCAAAGGCCGCTTTTCAAACCAGTTCAATTTATCATGCAGCTTGACCACATCGCCCACAACCAAAAGAGCCGGGGGACGGATACCCTGCTTTTTGGCATCTTCGGCGATACAGCCCACTGTAGAAACAAGGGAGGTGTGCCTGCAAGTGGTTCCCCAGCGGATCAAGGCGGCTGGTTTGTCCGGTGTCATGCCCGCATTCATGAGATTGGTGGTGATGCTGACCAGATTCTTAACACCCATAAAAAAAACCAGCGTACTTGTACCTGCAGCCAGGGCATCCCAGTTATGAACGCTTCCGGCCTTGTGCGGATCTTCATGACCGGTAATAAAAGAGACAGACGAAGCATAGCTGCGATGGGTCAGGGGGATACCTGCATACGCAGGCGCAGCCACAGCCGAGGTCACACCGGGAACGACTTCAAAGTCCACCCCGGCCTCAAGCAGTTCCTCGCCTTCTTCCCCGCCCCGGCCAAAGACATAGGGATCGCCCCCTTTAAGGCGGGCAACCAGTTTTCCTTCTTTGGCCTTGGCCACGATCAGGGCATTGATCTGATCCTGGGGCAGCGTGTGATCTCCGCCTTTTTTGCCCACATAAATGATTTCGGCATCATGGCGACAATATCCCAGCAACGATTTGTTAGCCAGATAATCGTAGACAACCACATCAGCCTTTTCCAGAATATCTTTGCCTTTGAGGGTCAAAAGGCCCGGATCACCGGGACCTGCTCCTATGAGATATACTTTCATCATGACGGTTCTCCGATGATGCCCCGAAGTCTTGCCTGCAAACCTTCGAGCTTTTCTTTTTTCTCGCCGAACTCCCGTGCTTTGGCCTCTTCCTTGGCCACTACCTCGGCCGGAGCCTTGGCCAGAAAACTTTTATTGGCCAGCTTCTTGGTCACCCGGTCATGTTCTTTAGCCAGTTTGATCAGTTCCTTGTCCAGCCTGGCCAGCTCAGCATCAAAATCCACCATTCCTTCCAGGGGCACATAGACTTCATGCCCTTTGACCACTGCGGTAGCGCAGCCCCTGGGCGGATGCACATCTTCGGCGACCGTAAGAGAATCAAGCCTGGCCAGATTGGAAATTTCCTGCTCATGCTTGCGAATAAACACACTGTCCACGGCATCTGCCTTGATCATCAGCCGGACTTTTTTACCCGGTTCGACGCCCAGTTCGGAACGGATATTACGGACGGTGACCACGAGCTCCTGCAAAAATTCCATCCGATCCTTGGCTCCGGGGTTCAGACAAGAAGACATAGCCTCAGGATAACGTACCGTAGCCAGATTTTTATTGGTCTGCCCTGGAATATGCGACCAGATTTCCTGGGTCACAAAAGGGATTACCGGATGCAGAAGAACCAGCGTTTCGCAGAGTACATGCCGCAGGCAGGCCCGTGCATGTTGTTTGGTCTGTTCATCCTCGCCGAAGAGATCGGGTTTGATCATCTCCAGATACCAATCACAAAACTCATGCCAGACAAACTGATACAGCCCGCCGGCATACTCATTGAAAAGATAGCCTTCCACACTCTTGGACACCGAGACCTTAACCTCTTCCAGACGGTGCAAGATCCACGTATGATGCAGTCCCTGGACCGTATCCGGATCAAATGCCGGTGTGGATGCATCGATATGCATCAGAGCAAACCGGGCTGCATTCCAAATTTTGTTGATGAAATGCCGATAGCCTTCGATACGGTCTTCGGCCAGTTTGATATCCCGGCCCATGGCCGCAAAAGAGGTCAGGGTGAACCGCAGAGCGTCGGTCCCAAAGGTATCGATGGTTTGCAGAGGATCAATGACATTGCCCGTGGACTTACTCATCTTCTTTCCCTGGGCATCTCTGACCAAGGCATGGATATAGACGTGATTAAAAGGAATGTTATCCATGAAATGCAGCCCCATCATCATCATCCGGGCCACCCAGAAAAACAGGATGTCAAAACCGGTCACCAGCACCGACGTGGGATAAAAAGCTTTCAATTCCGGGGTATCATCCGGCCAGCCCAGGGTTGTGAATGGCCATAATGCCGACGAGAACCAGGTATCCAGGACATCATCTTCCTGAACAAGCGATGTGCTGTGGCACTCTGGACATTCGGTCGGGTCTTCCTTGGCAACAATGAGTTTACCGCATTTTTCACAGGTCCATGCAGGTATCCGGTGCCCCCACCAGATCTGACGTGAAATGCACCAATCCCGAATATTATCCAGCCATTCAAAATAGGTTTTCTCCCACTGATTGGGGAAAATTTTTGTCCTGCCATCGGCAACCGCAGCGCGAGCAACCTTGGCCAGAGAAGCAGTAGAGACAAACCATTGTTGGGAAACATAGGGTTCAATGGCCGTATGGCATCGGTAACAATGGCCCACGGAATGCGTGTATTCCTTTTTGCTCACCAGAAAACCCTGATCTTCGAGCATGGTCAGAATCTTCTCCCGGCAGGCAAAGCGGTCCAGACCGGCGAAGTCGGGGCCGGCGGCTTCGGACATCATTCCATGATCGTCAATGACCTGGATGGTTTCCAGATTGTGTCTCTTGCCTATGGCAAAATCGTTCACATCATGAGCAGGAGTCACCTTAAGGCAGGCGGTGCCGAATTCACGGTCAACATAGCTGTCAGCAATAATGGGAATTCTGCGGTTTATGAGGGGCAGGATAACTTCCTTGCCCACAAGATGGGTGTAGCGTTCGTCTTCGGGATGCACGGCCACGGCCGTATCTCCAGGAATGGTCTCAGGCCGGGTGGTGGCAATGACCACGTCCCCGCTGCCGTCAGCCAGGGGATAACGCACCTCATAAAGGCCCCCTGGGACATCCTGATGTTCGACTTCAATATCTGCCAAGGCGGTATGGCAGCGAGGACACCAGTTGATAATATAATTGCCCTTATAGATCAGTCCTTCATCATAGAGGCGCACAAAGACTTCACGCACGGCCTTGGAAAGGCCCTCATCCATGGTGAACCGGGTTCTGGTCCAGTCCACGGATGCTCCCATACGCCGGATCTGATTCAAAATAGCGTTACCGTATTCTTCCTTCCACTCCCAGACACGTTCGATAAACTTTTCCCGGCCCACATCGTCCCTGGTCTTGCCTTCCTTGGCCAAGGCCTTTTCCACCACGTTCTGCGTGGCAATCCCGGCATGATCGGTCCCTGGGACCCAGAGGACATTACGCCCCTGTTGCCGATAATAACGGCATAAAATATCCTGCAGGGTCAGGTTCAGAGCGTGCCCCATATGCAACTTACCCGTGATATTGGGAGGGGGAATAACAATACAATACGAAGGTTTATCGCTGGACGCGTCTGGGGTAAAGGTTTTGGACTCTTCCCAAAACCGCAGCCAGCGGTCTTCAACATCGGCAGGCTCATAGCCCTTGGGCAACGCATTTTCAGACATGATCACTCCATC
>JAQVZR010000224.1 GCA_028708105.1 Desulfoplanes sp.
CAAGGATCTTTTACGGGACGAACTGGTGGAAATATTCAACGAAACGGCCTGTCCTCCTCGAACCGGCACCCCGGAAGTCGTGCTCATGGTCGGGGTCAACGGCGTGGGCAAAACCACGACCATTGCCAAGCTGGCCCACCGCGCCCAGATGCAGGGTAAAAAAGTTATGATGGCCGCAGGAGACACCTTCCGGGCCGCAGCCATTGAACAGCTCAGTATCTGGTCCAAACGGGTAGGTGCCGGTTTCTACGCCAAAGAACATGGCGCTGATCCAGCCGCCGTGGCCTACGAGGCTATGAGCATGGCTCTTAGCGACGGCTATGACCAGATATTCATCGATACGGCCGGTCGCATCCAGACCAAAGTTGATCTCATGGAAGAACTCAAAAAAATCAAACGGGTGCGGGGTAAAAAAATGGCAGGAGCCCCCCACCGGACCATCCTGGTGCTGGACGCCACCACCGGTCAGAATGCCCTCTCCCAGGTTAAACTTTTTTCCCAGACCGTTGACCTGGATGAAATCGTTCTTACAAAACTGGACGGCACGGCAAAAGGTGGCATCATCGTCGCAGTGGCTCTGGAGTACAAAATCCCCATTTCCTTCATCGGCCTGGGAGAACAGATGGAAGATCTGCGTCCCTTCAACGGCGAAGATTTCGCCAAGGCACTTTTGGGATAAAAAAACATATCAACCCAACGAGACCCGCTGCAGGTGCATGGAATTCCACTGCGCACGCAGTGTAAGACGTTAAAAAACAGATGGGCACAATCCTGCCCAAGCATTCGCGAGGAATACGTATGAAACATGTCCAGATACTCATCGTCGGCCAAGGTCCTGCCGGTATCTCTGCCGCCATATATACAGCCCGGGCAGGCCTGGATACCCAGATTCTGGGATGCCCTCCCAAAATTGAAGGGGATTATGACATAGACAATTATTTCGGATTTCCCGAGAGCATCACCGGTGCAGAATTGATCAAACGCGGCGTCAAGCAAGCCGAGAGATTTGATGTGGCTATCCGGTGCGAACGCGTTCTGGGCATCCACTCTTCCGACAGAAACACCTTTGAGGTTAAAACCGAAAAGGGACTGATCGAAGCGGACGCCGTTATCCTTGCCACAGGTGTGGCCCGGGTCAAATCAATGATCAAAAACGCCGCCGACTACGAAGGCAAAGGGATTTCCTACTGCGTCAGCTGCGACGCATTTTTCTTCCGCGACAAAAAAGTCATGGTCGTGGGCGAAGGTATATTCGCAGCCAACCAGGCTCTGGAACTCAGAGAATACACATCGGAAGTATCCATCTACACCCAGGGACGCGAGCTGGCCATGACGCCTGAGTTTATCCAACGGTTGAAAAAAGCGAACATTCCCATCATTGAGCGGACCATTACTATGGCCACAGGAGAAAACGGCCTCCAAGGCGTAATCTTTAAAGACGGCGGCACAGAAACAGTGGACGGTATTTTTGTAGCGCGTGGTGAAGCTTCGTCACTGGATTTTGCCTATTCCCTGGGCCTTATGCGTAAAGGCGTATTTATTGAAGCCGATAATGAACAGAAAACCAACATCCCAGGCGTCTTTGCCGCAGGCGACTGCGTAGGCAACTTTCTCCAGATCAGCGTGGCCGTAGGTGAAGGCGCCAAGGCCGGCCGTTCGGCCATCAAGTATGTCAAAGGACTCAATGGAATAACTAACGGGGATAACTAGAAAAAAATGTAGTTCGCAGGTGACAGTACCCAGAGGTTGAAACGCAAGGTGCAGGCGGACACAGGCCTGCCCTTCGCATGTGTCCATCATGGGTATGGGTAATGGGTACTGGGGGCCATCCCTTGGAAGGCAATGGGAAAGAATCCAAACATCGTTCAGACATCCCAAAACGATCCGGCTCTATGTTTTATTGCCCAGCATCACATGTCGAACCTCCCCACACCTGGCGGGCCCAGTCTTTCTCTGGATGCTGCGCTCTGCGTACTGCGCACGTTATTATTCTTTCTTCCTCCTCGTTCTTGACATCCCCAAACCGAACAGCATATACAGTCGTCTTCATTTTGCATGGGCCTATAGCTCAGTTGGTAGAGCCCCCGGCTCATAACCGGATGGTCCGAGGTTCGAATCCTCGTGGGCCCACCATAATATATAGTTCAGTATAATTCATGTTCCCGGAGCGGCACCCGCTTCAGGAGCAGTAGCAAATCGAGGTGTTTCCCTACCACGTCTGGAAACACCTTTTTTGTTCGTGAAGCAGACCCTCACCCAGAGGAGCAGGTCCCCTCATGTGTGATATACGGGAAGACCAGCATGAACAGGAAACAGATAGTAGCCCGCATTGAAACCGACGCCCCTCTTTGCTGCGCTGCATCCTGGGACAACAGTGGAATACAAGTCCGTGGTACCAGGGAAGAAATATCCTGCCTGGCCATTGCCTTGGACCCGTCACCGGAAACGATTTTCCGGGCACTGGAACATGGGGCAGATTTCATTTTGACCCATCATCCTCTGGGGCTAACTCCCCGATTTCCCAATAAGGATGACGACTACCGTCGCATATTGAACATGCTCATGCGTTCTGGAGCCTGGTTGTATGCAGCCCATACGACACTTGATTCCCAGCCCGATGGACCACCGGCGTGGCTGGCCAGAGCTTTGGGACTGCAGAACACACAAGTTTTGGAAACTACGGGGAAAAAAACCTCCCTGCTGATCCGTATCCACTCCCAGACAGCGCCGGAGATCATCCGCCACCCCAAAATCATCAATCCAACCAAATATGGCGACACGCATGAATTTGTGGTCTGGCAACATGAGTGGCCTGGCGTTCGGCAGGATCTGCAGGCACTCTTCGGCCTGGATTTCTCTTGGCAGGCCATAACGTTACATGAACCTTCACGGTCCTTGGGATTTGGTTGTATCGGCGACCTGTCCCATCCAACAGACTGGCCAGGATTCACATCTCGCCTAAGTGCTCTCCTGGGAAAAAAATATTGGACACGCATAGGATCACCTCCTGAACAAATTTCCCGGATCGCCTATTGTCCGGGCTCCGGAGCATCCCTGGCCCAAACTGCTTTTGACCGCGGAGCGCAGATATACATTACCGGCGACATCAAGTATCATCAGGCTCTGGAAGTCGAGAATACGGGTTTGACTCTTGATGTTGGGCATCATGTTCTGGAAGAAAAAATGATACAGGTCTGGTATGAAAAACTGCAACAAGATTTCCGCTCACACGACATAGAGTGCATTTTTCTTCCTGGTCACGATCCCTTATGTATCGAACCAGGTGGAATACAATAATCTTCCCGTACCAACCTGGAACGTCCATATATTTAGTACCGCACACCTGCGGCTCAACTAACGATTCGGTTTCCTCTTCCTGACCAGGAAAAGGTATTTACCTCAAGGAGGGTACACCTTTGAGTCTTTACATCGAACAGATACGACAGCTTGTTGTCCTGCAAAAGGTCGACTCTGAGATCATTGCTATAAAAAAACGTCTTACGGAAGCGCCCAAGCAGCTTGAAAGTCTGCAGCGAGAACTGGATGCGAAGAAAGACCGCATGGAACAGTTGAATGAAAAAGTTGAGATCTTGAACGCGCAGAATCTCAAGCTGGAAACAGAGATTGAAGAAGATACCTCAAGCATCAGAAAAAGCAAAAATAAGCTTATGCAGGTTGAAAACACCAAAGAATACCATGCGATGATGCGAGAAATGGACAGTCTCGAAAAAACGAATCGGATGCGGGAAGAAGAAAAAATCAGCCTGATGGAAGATCTGCAAGATCAGCAAACCCTCCATGAAGGTATTGCCGCTGAGGTCAAGGAAATGGAAAATGTTCTCGCTCAGCAGCGGGCCTCCATTGAAGCCGAGTTGAGCAAGATGCAGAGACAACTCAAAAAGCAGGAAAAAGAAAAAAAAGCTGCCTGCCAACAGATTCCTGAACCTATTTTCAAACGTTACGACTTTATCCGAACCAAGTTAAGCAACCCGGTCATCGTCTCTGTCTCTGAAGGAATCTGTAACGGATGTCACCTCAAGATCACGCCCCAGAAATTTATTGAGCTGCAAAAAGGCGAACAGATCTTAAGCTGCCCCAATTGTCACCGGCTTATCTATTGGGAAGACCATTTCTTCACCAAGGAAGAGAATACGACCAAAGCAAAAGACGATAAAAAGACGACACCCAAAGAAAAGAAATAACTTTTACTAAAGTATAAGGTCTGCTAAACCAAACCACGTTTGAGGGATTGAGTTTTTTTCACCGCGAAGAACGCTAAGGAACGCGAAAAAAAGCAACAAAATAAAGCTCAATCTATCCCAGATTCTTCACCCTTCGCGTTCCTTCGTGCCCTTCGCGGTGAAAAAAGAATTGAACAGTGATAACCTGTTCGAAAACTATGGGTCTGAAACTGGGT
>JAQVZR010000225.1 GCA_028708105.1 Desulfoplanes sp.
CCCCTATAAGATGTTTCCTGGGAAGAGGTGGCAAGCTTCAGCTCCCTCCACTGACGCGCATGAGAAACAGCGCACACAGCCGTACCAAAACGGACCAGGAGCTGTTTCCAGGTCCGCGGACCGATGCCTTTGGTATGCTTCAAAGCCAGACAGGCACTCAATTCACGTTCCCGATCCGGGGACGCGGCATCGTCGCCGGCGAAAGTGCGATCAAAATTCCCCATCATGTGTCCTTACCGTGGGGGCAACAGCTGGGGAAAACGATTTTTGACCAGACGCGCCACAGGGGCATGAGGTTTCTCCATACGCGGGGACAACCCGGCATCAGGAGAAACCGGCTGACGCACACAGCCGGTAACCAACATCAGCATGCTCCCCAAAAGCATCAAGACTATTCCTTGCATTTTCACGCTCCTCTCGTAGGCACATCAATGCGAATGCATAAGCCAAGGGGGGAAAAGTTTCAAGATAAGCCTGTACACCTTTTGTCCACGCAGAGAAAATCGACATCAATCCCTACGCATCTCTTGATCACCCTAGCCAGCCAGCAATCCTTCGGCCCAGGCATTAAATACCTGCATCCGCTTCCGCCGCAAGGATTTCAAAACCTCTGCAGCTTCGCCAATCCTCTTCTCCAGCAATGCCACATCGCCATCATTGGAAATAATCACATTGCAGGGCTTGAGCTTATCCTGCTGGGACCACTGCCAGGAATCCATGATCGCCTGAGTGTCCTGGGACCAGCCTCGCCCTGTAAGCAATGTTGTGCGTAAAGACTGCGGGCAGAAGACACCGAGCAGACGATCAAAGATATTCTTTTCATGCCAGCCCGTTTCCACAAGCAAAGGGATTTCACTCAAAGTCATCCGGGCATGCGCATGGGCGGCAATAAATTTTGTAAGATGCCATTCCACCAGGGGATGGATCATCTGTTCCACCTCACGGCGCAGGCCGGGATCATCACACATGCCCTGAAACAAGGCCTTTTTGTCCACCGGGCCTTCGTCATCCGGGACAAAGCGGTCTCCAAAACGTCGCTGGAGCAGTTCCCGACAGTCTCCGCCCAGAGCGTACGATGCAGCCACACACTGATCCGCGCTCCACACCGGGATTCCCTGACCGGCAAACCAGTCAAGCACCCGTGTCTTGCCGCAGCCGCTCATGCCCGTCATCCCCACATGCTGGGTCTGCCTGTTGGCCAGCAACAGGGAGCGCATAAAATCTTTGGGGGGTGACTGCACAAAAGACATGGGTTTGCCGGTTATGGGATGGGTAAAATCCAGCTTCCAGGCATGGAGCATCTGACGCCGGGCCATCTTTTCCACCAGCGGGGTATTCAACGACTGGGGAGGATACCAGGAACGGTACACCCGGTCACCCAGCAGGGAATGTCCCAGATGGGTCATGTGCACCCGGACCTGGTGGGTCCGGCCGGTGAAGATACGCACCTTGACCAGGCTGAAACAATGATCCGGGCGGGTCCAGGCCACCTCATAGGCAGAACGGGCCTCAAGGCCGCCCTTTTCCACCACGGCCATGCGGGTCTTCTGGGTGGGATGCCGGCCAATGGGAACATCAATTTCCCCGGTTTTCGGCGTGGGCTCCCCGTGCACAATAGCCAGATACTCCTTATGCATCTCACGGTCGGCAAAAGCCTGGATCAGCGCAAGGCGACTCTTCTCATGGAGAGCAATGACCATAAGCCCGGAGGTCTGCTTGTCCAGTCGGTGCACGATTCCCGGGCGTTCTGGGTCCATGGATGCGATTTCGGGAACATAATGCACCAGGCGGTTCACCAGCGTCGGCTCATGCACACTGGGGGCAGGATGAACTGTAAGTCCGGCCGGTTTATTGATAACCAGAATATCATCATCCTGGTACACGATATCCAGAACACCGGGATCGGCAGCGGCAACCTGCGCGTCCTGCTCGGCAACCAGAGACACCTCCTGCCTTTCCTCAAGATGCGTATTCAGCTTGGTGCATACCCGACCATCAATAAGAGCTTTACCAGACCGTATCCATTTCTGGATTTTCCCCCGGGAGACGCCTTCATCCTCAAGTTCCTGAGCCCAAAACAGATCCAGCCGGATTCCAACACATTCTTTTTCTACGATTTTTTTCCACGACACAAGCAATACCTCATTTCTGATACTCTATAATCAAAGTCATCTATGATGTTGACGTTATAACCGTTCGTATTCATGAGCTTTTACAATAAAATGCCCTGAAGAGGATACGCGTCCGAGCCCAAGACACACTCGGATTCTGGATAATATATAGGGATGAATTGACTATCACCTGCAATCTGTCAATCACAGATAAGGATGGGAGGATACAACCGGCAGGCAAACAGATTGCCGCCACATTTAAACCAAACTCAGTTTCAGACCCATAGTTTTCGAACAGGTTATCACTGTTCAATTCTTTTTTCACCGCGAAGGGCACAAAGGAACGCGAAGTGTGAAGAATCTGGGATAGATTGAGCTTTATTTTGTTGCTTTTCTTCGCGTTCCTTAGCGTTCTTCGCGGTGAAACAAGCTCAATCCCTCAAACGTGGTTTGGTTTAGATCATTGCATATAAAACTTTACTTTTCTACTCTTCTTCTTTTATGCAGTGAAATATTTCAATGTACGATCTAATTGCCCTACAAAGGAAATACCCCCATGCATAAAGGATTCACCCTCATAGAAATGGCCATCGTCATCGTGATCATCGGCCTGATAACATCACTGGCCATGAAAGGGAATGATCTTATGGATCAGGTTACATGGAAAAGGGATGTGCAGTCGCTGGAGCATCTGCAGGCGGCGTTGCTGCTGTTCCGGGAAAGTCGGGGACATATGCCTGGGGATGAAAATGGGAACGGAGTCATTGAGGGTAGCGAAAATCAGGCTGCCTATGAAGAGCTGACAATCACAGGTGGACTTGAAAAAAAAGACTTTTTATTCAAGACTGGAGGACCATATTACTTCAGTTTTACCGAATGTACGGCAAATGCTTCAGAGAAAGGATATTCGGTTTTCTTCAATGATAACCAATCAGGAACATGTCTCTTTCCTTCCGAACTTGAACCCTGGACATTGCATACGGACACTGCTGTCGATCCAAAAATAACCAGCGAACGAACCATATGCATTTTTGAAGTTGGATTTGACGATAAAAATGTCTTTACGGGGAACATACGACGAACCATACACGGGTCTTCTTGGGGCACAGCACTGAACACCAAAATGCAAGACATGGACTCAGCACTTGACTGTTTTGGATCAAACATAAGCAATGAGGCAACTGGAAGATGGCAAGACGCTGTAATTATTGGATTATGGTAAGCTATCCAAAACAAGCAAGATCGCTGTATCATACTATAGGGACGATTCATGAATCGCCCGCTTTTCTGCGCCCCGGGAGGTGCAGAAAAGCAGAAGGGTTTCCAGCAATCCAGCGAGCCTGAAAGACATTAGGGCACCCGCGAGGGACGCCCCTTGTATATTAATTTCAAGGCAAATAGGATAAATTTTTGTTGTGTTCCCTTGAGAGGAGAGGGGGGGCATGGCATCCATATTCCCTGCATGTTCCCCTGCTCCCGTGTAGGGGGCACCCCTTGCTGGCGTGACTGCATGATCCTTACGGGGTTTGTTTTTGAAATTTTGGTGGGGAGGGTTAATCGAGGTATGTGCGAAAAAAGAGCACCCGCTAGGGGAGCCCCTACGAGAATCCCCATGTGTCTTATGACGGTGTAAATGAACAAGATGCTGCATCATTTTAACGAATTTAATCCTCAACAAAATTCTTATCGAAAAAATACACAATCCCCCTACAATTCGTAGCATTATAGTCAACAAAGGTGGACATTTGGTATCGTTGTTCCGTGTATCGGTTTCGGAGATCAACGGGGTATCGTTATTCCGTATTCCGTAGAGACAAGGCATGCCTTGTCTCTATCCATTCCGCGATCATCGCCCATTCCAGCGTTCCATCCGCCCCGTCCCTGTCTCTATCCCCGTCATTGTTTTGGAACTATGCACCCAATAATCCAACGAGCATAATTCTTTTACCCTGGGAACGCTGTAGCTGCTCGGCAACGTGATTCTGACATGGTAACTGAAGTTACGCACGCCACCGAGATCTTTCTGCTGAGCCCGGCATTGCCGGCAAGAAGGTCCCCCCTTGAGGGGGGTAGGGGGGTGTGTTCTCAGGCTATACGCCCATAACAGACTAACATTGTTGCTGAACCATTGAGTGCACGGACTTTTCAGGCAATGAATGACTCGAACCCGAAAACTCCCTTGGAAGCACGATCAGCCGGTCAACCTTGCTCCTCTAGGTGTCGGGCGGTGCCTTTAATCAACTCCAGAACTCCCTCAATATTCTTCCGAACATCCAACTCCTGTAC
>JAQVZR010000226.1 GCA_028708105.1 Desulfoplanes sp.
CTCCTTTCTCCTTTCTCCCTGTCTCCTGTCTCCTGCCTCCCTTTCTCCTGCCTCCTGCCTCCCTTTCTCCTGCCTCCTGTCTCCTCCCCATCGATTTTTCCGGTTCTCTTGACGCACACACTCTTCTTAGATAGGCCTTCTCGGTAACACCATTTTGATATTTGTATTATTTAATAACGCGCATTCCCCGGCCTGAGCCTCAAGGAACCCCATGCGAAAGCTGTCTTTACTTTGTGTCGCACTTTTTATTTTCTCTGCCCTCCCCTCCTCCTGTCCGGCTGCGGCGGAACGGACCATCACTGATGCCAGTGGTCAGCGCAAAACCATCCCTGCCGACATCAGCCACGTCATTTGTTCCGGTTCCGGCTGCCTGCGCCTGCTGACCTATATGCAGGCACAATCCATGATTGTGGGTGTCGACGACATAGAAACCAGACGCAAAAGGTTTGAAGCACGCCCGTATGCCCTGGCCAATCCTGATTTCAAAAAACAGCCTACTTTCGGCGAATTCAGGGGACACGATAATCCCGAACGCATTTTGGCCCTCTCCCCCCCACCGGACATTATTTTCAAGACAATTGCATCCATGGGCACAAATCCCGAGGAACTGGCCCAAAAAACCGGCATTCCCGTGATTATTCTGGATAG
The DNA here is from genome assembly GCA_028708105.1 of Desulfoplanes sp. GTDB lineage: Bacteria > Desulfobacterota > Desulfovibrionia > Desulfovibrionales > Desulfomicrobiaceae > Desulfoplanes. The sequence continues at coordinate 649 of JAQVZR010000226.1, forward strand.
CGGAGATCTGGGTGAACACCGCCTGGCCTTTTATAACGCCCTGCGGATCATAGGCTCAGTGCTAGGGAAAGAGCAGAGAGCCGAAACGGTCATCTCTTTTTTTGAAAAAAACATCCAGCAACTCGGCATCCGGACCGCCAACATGTCCCCAGACAAAAAGCGCTCTGTTTTTATCGGCGGAGTCGCCTTCAAGGGTCCCCACGGTTTCCAATCAACCGAACCCGATTATCCACCGTTCAAATTCGTAGGATTACGAAATATCGCCTACACCACGGGCATCAACGGCAAAGGTCTGCGTCACTCAGACGTGGCCAAAGAAAAACTGCTGGAATGGGACCCAAACATTCTTTTTCTGGACCTGAGTACCCTGCAATTTGGCAAACAGGGCGGGGGCCTGAATGAACTCAAAACCGATCCTGCCTACCAAACGCTGACAGCAGTCCAGCAGGGCATGGTCTACGGTGTACTGCCCTACAACGGATACTCCCAGAACTACGGCTCCATCCTAGCCAACGCCTGGTTCATCGGCAAAATGCTCTATCCGGAACAGTTCAAGGACATAGACCCGGCAGCCAAAGCCGATGCCATCTACACCTTTCTGGTGGGTAAACCGGTATTCGAAAAAATGAACGCGGCCTTTGGAAACCTTGTTTTTTCAGAAATCTCCGTCAGGTAGGCGGTGAACTTCTATTTTTGGATAGACCGGGTTGGCTTGCTTAACCGGCTTGACCGGATTGATCCTTTGCTGATGGCAAGGATCAAACCTAAAACTTAAAACCTAAAACCGAATCCATGCATCTTGAAGACGGACATATCCCTGCAGAATACACCCGGTACATCGGCCGCAAGCTGGCCATTTTAACGATTCTGGCTCTGCTTCTGATCGGCGCCCTCCTTGTGGCCATATCCCTAGGTGCAGCCCATGTCTCCATCCCGGATGTGGTCAAAAGCCTCCTGGGTATGAGTGTATCCAAACGCACCGACATCATCATCTGGCAGATCCGGCTTCCCCAGGCACTGACGGCCATGGTCGCTGGCTCTGGGCTGGCCATTGCCGGAGCGGTCATGCAGTCCATCCTGCGCAATCCCCTGGGTTCCCCCTTTACCCTAGGCATTTCCCATGCAGCGGCATTCGGAGCCGCCTTTTCCGTGATGCTTCTGGGTTCCGGCGTCATGGGCAGTTCACAGGCCGGATCCATCAGCATCACCAATCCCTACCTGACCACGGGAGCGGCCTTTATATGCAGCCTGCTGGCCACAGGTATGATTATTGCTGTCTCCAGACTCCGGGGGGCCACTCCGGAGACCATGATCCTCACGGGCGTTGCACTGGGCGCCTTGTTCACAGCCGGAACCATGTTCCTGCAATTTTTCGCTGATGACGTGCAGCTGGCAGCCATGGTCTTCTGGACCTTCGGGGACACGGCCAGGGCATCCTGGAATGAACTGGGCATTCTTACCGGCGTGACCACATTAGCCAGTTTGTATTTCATGGCTAATGTCTGGAACTACAACGCCATTGACGCCGGCGATGAAACAGCCCGGGGGTTAGGCGTACGCGTGGACAGCATGCGGATTGCAGGCATGCTGGTGACGTCGTTGGTCACCGCGGTGATCATCGCCTATCTGGGTATCATCGGATTTGTGGGTCTGGTTGTGCCCCACATGGTCCGGCGTATCCTCGGCGGGGATCATCGTTTTCTGCTCCCGGCAACCATCCTGCTCGGGGCCCTTCTGCTCCTCGTCTCAGACACCGTGGCCAGACTGATTCTAGCCCCCCACATTCTGCCCGTATCCGTACTTACCGCATTTATGGGTGCGCCTCTGTTCATGTATCTCATCATCCGAGGATATAAAAAATGATTCTGGACATTTGTGATGTCTCCTTTACCTACAACAGCCATCCAGTGCTCAAAGATGTCTGTTTCCAGCTCAAACCCGGCGAACTTCTAGCCATCCTCGGTCCCAACGGCGTGGGCAAAACCACCCTGCTCAAATGCATCGATGCCATTTTGTCTCCTTCCAAAGGTTCCGTCCTGGTCCAAGGGACGGACGTGCTCAAACTCCAGAGCAACGAAATAGCCAAAACCATCGGCTATGTGGCCCAGCAGAGTGAAAGCTCACGCATGACTGTCTTCGATGCCGTACTCATGGGTCGCAAACCCTACATCCGCTGGAACGCAGGAGAAAAGGATCTGCAAATCGTGGATGCAGCCCTCAAACGCTTAAACATGGAACACATGGCCCTGCGCTATATTGATCAGATGAGCGGAGGCGAACTGCAAAAAGTGGCCATTGCCCGGGCCATGGTCCAGGAACCCAAAATCCTTCTTCTAGATGAACCCACCAGTTCCCTGGATCTGAAAAATCAGGTGGAAATTCTGTCCATGATCCGCCACGTGGTCACAGAACACGGCATGGCCGCAGTCATGACCATGCACGACCTGAACACTGCGCTGCGATTTGCCAATGCCTATCTTTTTTTAAAAGACGGCAAGGTCTACGATGTAGGGGGGGTGGAACATATTTCATCAGAAATGATCGAAACGGTCTATGGCCTGCCCGTGGAAATCCATTCCATCCACGGGCATCCCACGGTCGTGCCCCTGGCCTGTTAAAGGGCCTATGACAACAACCCACAAATGATCTCCAGTATAAACGCAACCGGGGCCGCATGATTTCCTCATGCAGCCCCGGTTGCGTTTGTTTTTATACATTCTGACTCACCCGCCATGGGGCAAACAGATATTCATGACCCTGACCACCCAACCATGCCGAGAGAACTCCAGATGAGTAAGCCCTGCATAGTCCAGCCCCAATGAAAACATCTGCCCAAGAGGTATGCCCAGAATATGGCAGAGCAAAGAACGGATCACCCCCGCGTGGGTCACGATAAGCAGGATATCCGTTGGAGAAGCCCCGGAACGCAGCGCGTCAAAAGCCGCAACAACGCGGGACTGGACTTCGGCAAAGCTCTCCCCGCCTGGTGGACAAAAGGCCGCAAGATCAGCACCTCGGGCCGCGTAGGCATCGGGAAAATCTCGTTTGATATCCTTGTGCGGCACCCCTTCCCAATCCCCCAGGGATATCTCCCGGAACGCAGGCTCCAGAACAGGTACGACCATGGACAGCCCCAAAACCTCTTCCGCTGTTTGCACCGTGCGCAAGAGATCACTGCAGACCACGCGGTCAGGACGATGCCTGAGAAAAAAACCCTGCCATCTGCGGGCCTGTTCACGGCCGATGGCATTTAAGGGATAGTCGATCTGCCCCACATAGCGGCGTACCCCGTCTGTCCGGCAATCACCGTGACGCAGCAGGTAGACATCCATCAGCCCGCATCTCCTGTACTCAACCGCCCTGCTACCGCAATCGCCAAATCTTTCAGCACCACACCGGCACGCGCTTCAATGCGCCTTTCTGATTTCAAAGCATGTTCCAAGCGCTTGCGGACATGCTCCCGGGCCTCGGGATTTTTGCCGTATTTCTCCATTTTGGCCCCGTATCTGGTTTCAAGGGGCACGGGCCGGTTCCCCTTGAAATATTTGTCGGCCAGAAAAATGACTTCCCGGTGAGTGATGGGCGCAAGATCCTGAACGTCCATATCTGAATGGGGCGCAATAACCCGAGCAACGGCGGAAAATCCCATGGCATCAAGAATTTTGGCTCCTTGGGGTCCATGATTGCGTTCCAGCCGGGCAATGTCGTGGAGCAGACCGGCCGCTTGAAGAAGATCCGTATCAAAA
>JAQVZR010000006.1 GCA_028708105.1 Desulfoplanes sp.
ATTTTTTATAAATTTTTTCGGAAGAAAAACGAAGACACAACAACCCCTCCTGTGATCTGGCAACCGAGGACAACAAGCTAACACCAGCATAACACAAATGTCTTTCCCTCTGTGCTTCTCTGTGCTCTCTGTGGTGAAAAAAAAACAGTAAAAAAAATGCACCACAGAGGAACACAGAGAGACACAGAAAAGAATATACAACAATCACTTACATGGTCTGGAATCCAAGAACGACAAACTAACATCAGCATAACACAAATGTCTTTCCCTCTGTGCTTCTCTGTGCTCTCTGTGGTGAAAAAAAAGCAGTAAAAAAAATGCACCACAGAGGAACACAGAGGAGCACAGAGAAAAATATGCAAACAACCACTCCTGTGATCTGGCAACCGAGGACAACAAGCTAACACCAGCATAACACAAATGTCTTTCCCTCTGTGCTTCTCTGTGCTCTCTGTGGTGAAAAAAAAAGCAGTAAAAAAAATGCACCACAGAGGAACACAGAGAGACACAGAGAAGAATATACAACAATCACTTACATGGTCTGGAATCCAAGAACGACAAACTAACATCAACTTAACACAAATGTCTTTCCCTCTGTGCTTCTCTGTGCTCTCTGTGGTGAAAAAAAGCAGTAAAAAAAATGCACCACAGAGGAACACAGAGGAGCACAGAGAAGAATATACAACAACCACTCCCGTGGTCTGGAAACCTAATGAAACTTGAATCAACCTGGAAAAAAGTCGATAGTCTCCGCCTGCTCAAACGGTCCCTGAGCTATTTTACCCCCTATAAAATCCGGATCACCCTCTCCGTCATCTCCATGGCCGTGGTGGCTGCCTGTTCGGGTGCTGCGGCCTTTCTGGTCAAACCGGCCCTGGACAATATTTTCATCGACAAGGACGAACATTCCCTGGTCTTCATTCCCGTGGTGCTTATCGGAGTCTTTCTCCTCAAGGGAATCTTCAGGTTTCTGCAGAACTATCAGATGAATTATTGCGGACTCAAAGTGCTGGAAGAGCTCAGAAATGAGCTGTACGAAAAAATAATCCGCCTGCCCCTTGGTTTTTTCGAAGACAATCAGGTAGGCATGCTTATGTCCCGTATATTGAATGACGTGACCCAGATCCGCTCCAGCCTGCCTTCCATTGTCATGCTCATCCGCCAAATCCTGACCATGGTGGGTCTGCTGGTGGTTGTTTTCTACCGCGACCCTTATCTGGCCTGTTTCGCCGTTTTGGTACTGCCCCTGGCCGTGTATCCCTTTGTGTATTTTGGCAAAAAACTGCGCAAACTGGGCCGGAAAAACCAGGCCAAAATTTCAGACATTTCCACCGTTCTTCAGGAAATTTTCAGCGGCATCCGGGTGGTCAAGGCTTTTGCCACAGAACCACGAGAAAAAGAAAAATTCGGCAGAGAAAACGGAAGGTTGGTTAAAATCGCCATTGACCAGATCGTATACAATGAGCTTTCCTCGCCGGTCATGGAACTCATCGGCGCCCTGGGTATCGGCCTGGTTGTCTGGTACGGCGGCCGGGAAGTCATTGCCGGCAACTCCACCCCGGGAACTTTTTTCTCCTTTATGACAGCTCTGGTCATGCTCTACGATCCTGTCAAAAAACTCAATGATGCGAACCTGACCATCCAGAAGGCCCTGGCCGGAGCCGAGCGGGTCTTCGAGGTTCTGGACACCCCGGAAATCGCCATTGAAACGGGAGGTACCACCGAGGTCCAGCTCCCTTTTGAACATCTGAAAATTAAGGATCTCTGCTTCACTTATCCCGGCAGCACAACCCCGGCCCTTAAGCATCTCAATCTTACGGTCAACCGAGGGGAACGGGTCGCCATCGTGGGTTCCAGCGGATCGGGCAAGAGCACGCTGGTAAATATGCTTCCCCGTTTTTACGAACCGGAAAGCGGCACCATCCTGCTGAACGATCTTCCTTTGCAGGAGTATACCCTGCCGAGCCTTCGGCTGTGCATGGGTATTGTATCTCAGGACAATTTTCTCTTCAACCAGACCATTGCTGACAACATCGCCTACGGTCAGGAAAACATGACTCGTGAACAGATCATGGATGCAGCCCGGGCGGCCTATGCCCATGATTTCATCATGAGACTGGACCAGGGTTACGAAACCATCATCGGTGAACGCGGAGTCAAACTCTCCGGCGGACAAAAACAACGCATCACCATTGCAAGGGCTCTCCTCAAAAACCCGCCTCTGCTCATCCTGGATGAGGCCACCAGTGCCCTGGACACCCAATCCGAACGCATCGTCCAGAAAGCCCTGGAAAACCTCATGCAGGAACGCACCAGCATTGTCATCGCCCACCGCCTGTCCACGATCATTTCGGCAGACCGCATTCTGGTCATGCAAAACGGCAAAATCATCGCCCGGGGAAAACATGAGGAATTGCTCAAGACAAGTGCAACCTATCATCAATTGTATACCATGCAGTTTCAGGAAAACACCAGCCAGCCGGCATAAGCTGGATCATGTCTTCTTCTGTATATGCACACTCCCCAAAACAGGACAATCAGCCCTACCGGTCTTCACACACATGATGATCACCTTCGTAAAAAAATATCTTCGCAGAGGAGGAACGCGCCTGCTGCTTGCCCTGATTGTATGCTTGGCCCTCCTCCTTCCCCCTAAGGTTCAGGCTGAACAGATTGTCATCAATGAATGTTTTGCCCGGGGAAAAGGCAAACGTCCCGACTGGATTGAACTGTACAATCCCGGCAGCAGTCCGGTTTCTCTTGGCGGCTGGAGCCTGACCGACAAGCCCGACAACCCGCGGAAATGGATCATTCCAGAAGCCACTGTTATCCGTCCCCATGGTTTTTGCGTTTTTTTCGCAGACAAAAAAAATAGGGGCAACCATACCAATTTTAAACTGGACCCCAGTGGAGAATACGTCGGACTCTCTCATGCCAAAGGCGATCTTGTTGACAGCATCACCTATGAAAACCAGCAGCATCATGCATCCACAGGAAGATTTCCTGACGGCGCCCCGGGATGGTTCGTATTTTCCGATCCCACCCTGGGAGCCCCCAACACCAGGGAATCCCTCACCGTGCCTATCACCCAAAAAATAAAGCGTCTTCAGATACCCGCTCCTTTTGTTTCCCCTGCAGGCGGGTCCTATACAACGTCAAAGCGTATTACCATCACAACAGACGTACCCACGGCAACCATCCACTATACAACAGATGGTTCTCTGCCCACCGAGGACTCCCCTGTCTCTCATGAGCCTCTAACAATCACCCAGACAACGGTTCTGCGATGTCGTGCCTTTACAAAAAGCAACCAAGGGAGTGCAATAAGCACCCAGACCTATCTCATAGGCGAACCGACCCACCTGCCCGTCCTCTCTCTGGTCACCGATCCGGCCAACCTCTGGGATGCGGAAACAGGCATCTACATCAAAGGGAACCAGTGGAAACGCCATGGGTACAACAAAAGTTTGTATAATTGGAAACAATCATGGAAGCGGCCCTGCAATGTTGAATTTTTCGATACAGAACAGACAGAAAAAATCAATATCCCTGCAAAAATAAAAATATCAGGCGGGAGATCTCGCAATTTTCCACAAAAATCATTCACCCTGGCCCTGCCCGGCAAAAGCGATGAAATGTTCAGGTACCCTTTTTTTCCGCATAAAAATATTCCTGCCTCCAAAACAATCCTCCTACGAAATTCAGGAGATGACTGGCAATATACCATGTTTCGGGATATTCTCATGCAGTCTCTCCTGATTCATCGCATGGATATTGATATGCAGGATGCTCAACCTGCCGTTGTTTTTTTAAACGGGGAATACTGGGGAATATATAACATTCGAGAAAAACTGGACAAATATTATCTTCAGGCCAATCATCACTGTGACCCCAAGGCTATTGATCTGATCAAAACATACTCCGATATCAAGGCCGGCGATCTCTCTGCGTACCAGGCCATGCTCCGATTCATTGGCTCCCATGACCTTACAGATTCTCAAAACTACGAAACAATCACCCGGCAGATTGCTATCGACGAGTATATCAACTACCAGCTGGCCCAGATTTTTTATGATAACTGCGACTGGCCCGACAACAACATCGCATGGTGGCGGGAAAGAAACGCCCAAGGCAGATGGCGCTGGATTCGCTGGTGGAACTGACGGCTCCGCCCACCACCCTTATGCGAGCCATACAGACAACCTTCCCAGGAGCCAATGTTTCCATAACCCACACCCAGGGACTAGTGTAGGCCGCGAGCATGATAAAACTACGCTACGAGCGCAAATATCTCATTCCCCCGGACAAAAAGCCCCAGGTGAAGGCACTGATCCATATACACCCAGCAGGATTCCATGAAATTTTTCACCCGCGTCATGTCAACAGTCTCTATTTTGACGATGCCCGGAATACCAACTGGATCGAAAGCGAAGAAGGCTTTTTCCATCGGAAAAAAATCCGCATCCGATGGTACGGTGATCTCCAGGGCAGCATCACGGCACCCCGGCTTGAAATCAAGCAAAAGCAAGGAATTCTGGGAGGCAAGCGCATTTTCCCCCTGGCACCCTTCACCCTCACAGGATTTCTCAGGGTGCAAGAAATCCGGGAGATTCTCCTGGGTTCAGACCTGCCTGAAGAAATCCAGAACCTCATGCGCCTCTATACCCCGTCTCTGATGAACCGCTACCACCGCAGCTACCATCTTTCGGGAGATACACGCTATCGCATAACCCTCGACGACGGCATCACCTATTTCGGGATCACAGGGAATACCACGACGATCATGCATGGCTATGAAGATCCCTGCCCAACGGTGCTGGAACTCAAATACGACCAGAAAGACGATCCCGACGCCGACACCATCAGCAACTACTGGCCTTTCCGTCTTTCCCGGAAATCCAAATATGCATCCGGCATGAATATCACCCGATGCACGTTGGGATGATGTTTCTCCCGATCCTTCATGAAAAACGTCAGACGTTTCTCATCTCCCGTGGAAATATCCGATCTCCCGATCCTTCCCTTCGCGCCCTTGGCGGTAAAATGCCCTTGCTGTTTCCCGTCTCCTGTCTCCCGTCTCCCTTTATTCTTCCTTCTTCTCCCAAATAAAAAAGGGGCAGTCCGCAGACCACCCCTTCTTTTTTCTCCCGTCTCCTGTCTTCCCGCCTTCCTACGCTTCCTCTTCCTTCACCTTCTGCACAAAGGCCATGAGGAAGGCCACAAAGATCCCCAGAAAAAGCCCGCCCACGCCGGCAAGAGCGACGATGAGAACTTTTCTGGGCTTAATGGGTTTATCAGGCACCAGGGCCGGCTGATCGATCTTGGCAACCAGGATATGCTCCGGGGCTATGACTGTGGTTGTGATAGCATCCAGTTTTTCCTGAAGTCCACGAAGACCTGAAATAAAAGGATCATCTGATTTGCGATTTTGAAGGGCCTTGATCTGTGCACTCAGGGTCCTGCTCCCCTGTAAATATAATTGACTCATATTATAAATGCCTACCGGCTTCGCATCATTTTCCGTCGCTTTATCCCGAGCATTGCTCGCGATACCCACGTTCACAGATTGCACATCGCTCCCTGAAAGTCTGTCCGTGGTAATTCCAAGTTCTTTGGCAATACCCAAGGCTTCTTTAAAACGCAGAATTTGATCTTCTCTCTGATTCCGTCCAGATTTTCTCTTACTCGCAATCGTTTTTTCAAGATATTTGATCTGATTTTTTTTGAGAGTCACCACGTCATTGATCAACGCATCCCGGGTGTACTCCATAACCATGGCGACAAAGGCGTTGGTCCAATCAGTAACACGAGATGCATCTTTCCATGTAAAACTTAGAGAATAGAACAGAGAATTCGCATCCCTTTTTTCGCCCCCCTTCTCCAACACAAGTTTTTCATTGAAGTCCTCTTCAAACACCCGATCCTCGACAGCCTCTGTATCGCCATCGGCCAGGGCTGCGAACATACCCTGTTCTGTAAAAAATCTCCGGCGAAGCTCCCGAGAACGGAGATTCTGCAGAAACATCTGGTAAACAAATTCCGGAGTATATTGCGACTTGTTGTCAATGATAGTGATATCATTGATATTCAATTCTTCAATATCCTCGACACTCGGCGGCAAAAAATATGCCTCGGTCTCATACACCGGCGTTGCCAAAAAAGCATACCCCACCGCACCAAGGATACATGCCAGCGTAACCTCCATGACAACCCACTTCTTATGCATCAGCGTGCGCCATAATTCCAGCAGATCAATTTCATCCTCATCCGCTTCCATGGGCATCATCTGTACGGGCATATACTGTATATTTTTTTCCTCGTGTTGATCACTCAAGATAGTGTCCTCCAGACATAAAAAGTTTACCCGTCAGCTACAGTCTCCGTTATACAGAGTAACTGCGTATACAAGAATATACAGGTTCACGCGAACCAATACTTCAGCTATCTTCCAAGCGGCTGCTGTTAATATTTCATCACGACAAAAACAAGCCTGAGTATACCGTCGTAACGATGAAAATAACAATATACCGACCACCTACCACGGCGGGAGGAAAGACGGTTTTAGGTTTTATGTTTTTTTCAGTAGTTGCCCGATGAAATGTTTTTGCTATGTTGTTTCAACCGGGTCAATTTTCTGTTGTCATGTACACCTAAATCCTAAAACCTGAAACCTAAATCCTAGAACATGATCTTTCCACAGCTCCTCCACCGTGAAGGATTCCTGGAATCTCGACAAGAAGTAAAGTGGCCCCAACCGTTGACCGGTCGACATCATTGTGCAATATCAAGCCATTCTTATCGGTCTTGATGTTTTTTCAGCCTTCGCTCAACCCCTTTATATAACCTGTTACCCCTTACCTGACATGTCGACCTGCAAATCTCCGAATACCGTTGTATATCGCGGCAATATTGACCGCTGCGCCCGGGAACGCCAAAACGGCCATCGTTCCAAGGCATTCTGGTTCACAGGCCTGTCCGGGTCGGGTAAATCCACCCTGGCCCACAAGGTTGAGGAAGAACTCTATGCCCAGGGCATCCGTACCTATGTGTTTGACGGCGACAATGTCCGTCACGGTCTGTGCGGAGATCTCAGCTTTTCCCCCGAAGGCAGGTCCGAAAACCTGCGGCGCATCGGGGAAATGGTTAAACTGTTTCTCGATGCCGGAACATTGTGCCTGACCGCATTTATCTCCCCGCTGAAGGAAGACCGGGAAAAGGTCCGCCGCATTGTCGGAGCCGACGATTTTTTCGAGATCTACGTCAAATGTTCCCTTGATGTCTGTGAAAAACGCGACGTCAAAGGATTATACAAACTGGCCAGGGCAGGAAAAATCAAAAACTACACCGGAATTTCAGCCCCCTACGATGAGCCGGAACATCCAGATCTCGTTGTGGAAACACATAGATGTGACCTTGCTACATGCGTGGATCAGATCACGGCCTATATTCATAACCATCTTTGAATTTTCCAGAGCCTGAGGACGAGGCACGGACCTCCACAGATGCACAGCAAGGCCTACGTCTCATGAGTACGTTCCAGCACAAATGCAGTTCATGAGCCAAATATTGCTGCTATGTTGATTCCAGAAGCCCGGGGCCAAGAACCCGATGGACTTCAAACAGCACAGCCAATAATTTTGTGCGTGAGTGGGTCCCAGTTCGTTTTTTCTCCGTGACCCCTGTGTTCTCTGTGGTAAAAATACTCCTCCCCCTTCACAGTTCACGCCTTCAATATCCCCAAAATCTCCGCAGTCTTCTGTTGCATAAGCTCTCTATTCCCCCTGCCTTCCACGTTCAGCCTAACAACCGGTTCGGTATTGGAACTCCGCACATTAAACCGCCAAGCATCAAATTCCATACTGACGCCATCGGTCGTATCAACCACTGTGGCCAAAGATGCATAATGAGCCCGCACCCTGGCCATGGCATTGGGGGCATCTTTAAGCCTGGAATTAATTTCTCCCGACGCAGGAAAGGCTTTTATCCGCTCCCGAACCATAGCCGACAAGGGGCGACCCGATCTGGAAACAAGTTCCGCCACCAAAAGCCAGGGAATCATACCGGAATCACAATAGCCAAAATCACGAAAATAATGATGGGCACTCATTTCACCGCCATACACGGCGTCTTCAGCACGCATACGCTCTTTAATAAAGGCATGGCCGGTCTTACTCTGGACGGGGATACCTCCGGCCTTGGTGACGATATCTATGGTATTCCAGGTCAGTCTGGGATCATGAATAATCTTGGCCCCTGGAAATTTTACCAGGAATGCCTGGGCCAGGAGACCTACAATGTAGTACCCTTCAATAAAGGCACCTTTTTCATCATAAAAAAAGCACCGGTCAAAATCTCCGTCCCAGGCAATCCCCATGTCCGCACCATGCTCTACAACGGCGTTGGCCGTGTCGGCCCGGTTTTCCGGAAGCAATGGATTGGGAATCCCGTGGGGAAAGGTGCCGTCCGGCTGGTGATGGATCTTAATGAATTCCACAGGCACACCGGCACAAGCAAAACGTTGTTCAAGAGCATCGATGACAGGCCCTGCCGCGCCATTGCCTGCATTGACCACAAGACGCAGGGACTTGAGTGCTGTCAGATCCACATAGCCCATGAGGTGCTCCACAAAAGCGTCTCTGATGACCATAGTTTCGTACTGCCCCCGGGTGACGGCATCAATGGCGGGAAATACTCCTTCCTCGGCCAGTTTCTGGATATCCCGCAACCCGGAATCCCCGCTGATGGGCACACCACCCCGGAGCACAAGTTTCATCCCGTTATAATCAATGGGATTATGGCTGGCCGTGACTTCGATAGCCCCGTCCACGTCCAGAGACTGGGCTGCAAAATATATTTCTTCCGTGCCCGTCATGCCGAGATCAAGGACGTTGGAACCCGCATCCATCAAGCCTCTGACCAGGGCTTTTTTGAGGGCTTCGCTCGTGGTCCGCACATCGCCCCCCACGGCAACGGCCCGGGGTTTGAGATAGACTCCAAAAGCCCGGCCGATGCGGTAGGCAATATCTTCGGTAAGTTCATCACCCAGGTGGCCCCGGATGTCGTAGGCTTTGAAACATGTAAGGTGCGTCATGGATTGTCTCTCCGAAAAAATAAACCACCCTGGAACGTGCACACGGCGCTCCAGGAGGTGGTTTTGATTGTCAATAAATGCTGTTCCCGTGCGTTGATCTGGGCGATTTTCTGTTCAGATGCCAGGTGGTGCATCGCAGCAGCCGCACGATCCATAGCACGTGTCCTGGTCAGCAGATTTCTGGCTGCCAAGCCAAAGATGCTGGCGATACTGATCCCCGGTAATTCTTCCAAGGGACGTTGGATATCATGCGTTGCATTTAGTCGTACATTTGGGAATACGTCAACGAGCGAGTGGGAATCTGCGTAAAAAATAGGAACATCCCGGTCTTCTGTCCTATTTTTCAAGATCAAAGTGGGTCTGTGTTTTTCGGGCCCTGGTGATGACGTGTTCTGCAATTTTTTCGCAAAGAGGATGCCTTAGGTTCCCCCCATTCTTAAACCACTGCCCGACAAACTAAGGCGGGGTATGCGGGATACGTTTTGAAAAAAACGGGGCGGGGTAAGGCGGGGTATTCGAGCTCGTTTAGTGGGTCAAACTGGCAACATAACTAAACTCGCTACATAATGTCCCTTTGTTCACTCTTTGTTCACTCCTTTGTTATATAGAAAAAACGCCCCGATTATTACAACCGAGGCGTTCCTTTCCCATATGTGCACTTCAAACAGACATCACCCAAGCATTTCCAAAATTTTTCTGGCATCCCGGAAAGAAATTTGAAGATCATTCTTTGTCACTTTCGGCCGTTCATGATAGTCAGCCTGGACACGACCCACCTTCAATCTGCTCAAAATCTTTCTTATTTTTTTCTTTTTCTGAGAAGTACCCTCGTTCAGGAATACAAGCAAACGCGCATGCTCGCTCCCGAATGATGATTCAAAATCAAAAGCCAGCTTTGTCATATGAAATGCAGCATAGTACGCTCGGCTGATACCGGCTCTATAAAAAGCTTCCTGATTCTCCTGGCGTTGTTCGGCAATTTCTCCAAGAGAATCAGCAACCTCAATATATTGCGACCATTCAAATTTCATTTTCGTACTGAACCATTGCAACGATCCGATTCCACAAGGGACCAGCCTCGTGCTCGATCCACCAGTCATCGAGTTCCATCATTTTCTCGAACGCATCATCCGGCCCTTCTTTGGGAGAAATAACCAACAGGATATCACGTTCATGTCCTTCTTCGCGAACCGGGGACTCTTTCAGGTACAATCTGGGGGCATCAAACAATTCCAGCACCTTTCGACGGGATCGGTCGATAATCTCAATCAATTCAGGACATTTTGTAAAGCGTTCCACCATTACATCATCGTCAACCGCTTCAAAATGGCCCAGCACCTGACAGATCTTTTCATGAGTGTGATGCCGGGCACTCTCTTCCAATTTCTCCCAGGTCACACGCTTCACACGCCCTTGACCTGTGCTGGATTCAAGAGAGCTTCCAATCACCAAAATCTTTCCAGGAAGGCTACTGCAGATACTCTCAAACGAATTCCACGTGAAACTCCCAAATGGCATAGTTTGCCTGTCCCTATCTTCTTCATGTCATGTCATGGAGAGCAGCCTACAAGTTACTCCTCAAGCTTCCAGCAACTCCCCATTGTTTTGGCATGGTTTGTTGAAAGGAATTATCTTCGAAAGAGGATAACTCGCTTTTTCTTTTGCTAGGTCAAGGTCATATTTTGTTTGAATATTCAAAAAATAGTTTTCGGACATGCCGAAAAATTTAGCTAGTTTCAAAGCGTTCACTGGAGAAATATTTCTTTTCCCTTTCAAAATTTCTCCAAGAGCAGTTTGAGGAATATCTGTTCTTTTCGAAACTGTATATGCTGTTATTCCTAGTGGATCTATAAATTCTTCTTTTAAAATAATTCCTGGATGTTCTAAAGGAATTTTGTTTGACATAGTGGTTCCTCCTTAATGGTAATCTATGATTTCGACATCAAAAGCTTCACCGTCACTGAATTGAAAGCAGACTCTCCATTGATCATTGATTCTGATCGAGTATTGACCTTTTTTGTCACCTTTCAATTTTTCCAAGCGATTGGAGGGGGGGAGTCTCAAATCATTAAGGGTCGAAGCTGAGTCGAGCATAATCAGTCTACGCCGTGCATGCGTTTGGATATCTTTGGAAAATTTCTTCGAGAATTGTCTTTGCCAAATTTTCTCAGTTTCTTTGCATTTGAACTTTTGAATACTCATATTTTTTAATAACGACTACCGATAGTATCGTCAACCATCACTAATCATTTTATTCTGAAGAAAAAAAGGGACAGGCAGACTATTCTGGATTCCTCTTTGTAGCTGTGGTACGGCAAAGTCATCCATTCACTCCTAGATCCGGAGGTCGTCATGCCCCGCATTCCCCGGCTTCTTGTGCCCGAAACCCCTGCCGTCTACCACGTCATCTCACGCACTGCTCTGCCCGGGCTTCCCTTTACTGCCGCGGACAAGGATTATCTGCAGTCTCTGATCCTTCGCTTTTCCAAGATCTATTTCACCGAAATTCTTGGATTCTGTCTCATGGACAATCATTTCCATCTTCTGGTGCGCATGTTCCCCAAAGATCATGGTGACGAAGCCGCACTTCGGACACGCTTTAAACTAACCCATGGAGACAAGGCCGCCTTTTCCCCGTCAAAGATTGCCGCATACAGGGAAAAGTGGAGCTCTCTTTCGGAGTTTGTCAAAGATATCAAGCAGACTTTTTCCAGGTATTTCAACAAGAAAAATAACAGAAAAGGCTATCTCTGGGGGGACCGGTTCAAGAGCGTGATCGTTCAGGACGGGCATACGCTGGTCAATTGTCTGGCGTATATCGATCTGAATCCTGTGCGGGCGAATATGGTTCAGCGCCCTGAAGACTACCGATGGTCGTCTCTAGGCTATCACGTTCAGACCGGCAACCGTGCCGATTTTCTGAGCCTGGATCTGGGCTTGGCGGACTGGGGGATCGAGAGGAAAAACCGGTTCCGGAAATATCGGGAATTTATCTATGAAACCGGTGCACTGGATACGGGAAAAGGCGCACAGCTGGACCCGAAGATGGTGAAGAAGGAGCGCAAAAAAGGATACCGGCTCACCGTCGCCGACCGTCTCAGATACAAAACCCGGTATTTCACGGATGCAGGCGTCATCGGAACAAAAGAGTTCGTGGCCCGGCATTCCAGAAAATTTCACGATCATTTTGCCTGCAAACAGGAAAAGAAACCCCGCAAGGTGGAGGGCCTTGACGGGATCTTTTCGTTGAAACGTTTGTCCAACGCCTGAACAGAATTTTTTTGAAAGAGGGGATTTCTCCAGGGACAATCATAAGATTGCCTCTGGTTTTGTGCGTGCAAAATTCAAAGAATCATTGCTATTGCGGCTTTTTCTCTCCCTTTCTCTTCCAGAGTCGACCTTTTTTGCCGTACGCAACCGTGGGGGAGTGTTTGCGCGGGGGACTTTTTGCGTTTTTGGATGAAAATCTGGTGGAAAGCATAGGGCAAGAAGAAGTGGGAGCATAGTTTGCCTGTCCCTATCCCTTTCTCGGGTGGGGATGACGGTGAAAAGACGAAGCTCAAAATGTCATCAAATGGAGGCCTTTTTATTCTTGCGGAAATGGATTTCTTGACAATGGTTTAAAATGAGATATTTTATCTCAATATAAAGGAGATAAATCATGCAAACACAAAACATGACCCATGCCCAAATAGCCATCCCCGCTGACAACCTTGCGCTGATAACAGATCTGATCACCAAGCTTGGTGGACAAGTAATGAACTATTCTTGCCCCTATCCGTCCTGCAATCCGATGCCAGAGGTTGAACGCGGTGGGAAAATGCTCAAAGAACTTCGCCACAGGGCAGGTCTCACCCAAAAAAAAGTAGCTAGCACTCTTGGAATTCCTCAGAGTCATATTTCAGAATTCGAGAGGAATAAGCGCAACATTCCCTATAAGCATGCTCAAAAACTTGCGACACTACTACACACTATTCCAAGTCATTTTATGATGCCTAACAATGAAACCCGTGAGGCGATGGACGAACTGGGAAAGGGTAAAGGTGAGCGCTGTGTATCTGTAGAAAAATTGTTTGACAGCTTGGAGATATAGCCAATGCTGACAACAGTTTACTCGTCAAGATTCCGAAAAGATATTAAGCGGATGAAAAAGCGCGGCAAAAACATGGAAAAACTTAAAACATTGCTCACCCTTCTGATCAATGAAGAGCCTCTGCCCGATTGGTATCAAGCTCATCTGTTAAAAGGTAACTGGCTACCTTTTTGGGATGCTCATATCGAGCCGGACTGGCTTCTCATTTACTTACAAAAAGAGGATGAACTTTATTTGGCACGAACCGGAACTCATGCTGATATATTTAATTTATAGTCAAAAACAAAGAACTTGTCCCATAGTTTTTCTCATCTTCGTATCCTGTTTGTTTTTGTTTCTGTCCTTTCCTGTCAGCTCTGCATAAGGTCTGCTACGGCTCGCAGGCTCGCCAAGCATTCACTTTCCCCGTTTCCGTGCCTCCCTTCCTCTAGCACTTTTTCAACCTCTTTATGGAGTATACCCCGTCCGCTCCGGTCAGGGCTATGAACTTCCGCTCATTTTTGGATTTCAAAAGATATTTAACCTGATCGAAAACCTCCTGGACGAATTCCTTTGATCCCAGGATACCGGCATCGCTGAAATATTTGGTCCGGTAGCAGAAGAGTTCGAATCGCTTCATCTCAAAATTCTTCTTCCGCTCCCTAGCTACGATCTTCTGGTCCATAGGTTTCCCCTTGCCCGTATTCACAGCGCCGGTCTCATAGATAAATTGTCTATATTTACGAATGATTTCAGCGGGATCAGGTCAAGTACAAACAACCTGTCCCTTTGTTTCCTAGTACGCAACCGTGAGGAGAGTGTTTGCGCGGGGAGGCTTTTGCGTTTCAGGATAAAAATCTGGTGGAAAGCATAGGGAAAGAAGAGGTGTGAGCATAGTTTGCCTGTCCCTACTCGCCTGTCTGTCTTACCGAAAGGGCCGGTAAAAGGCTTCATGGGCCAGAGCGAGCATGGGCTTGTCTCCTGAGGTATCACCGTAGGCGTAGATCCTTTCAAACATATGTAAGTCATAACGTTCTCTGATTCTGCGAACCTTTTCGCTTCCATGACAATTTTGTCCGGCATAGCGTCCTGAGAATCGTCCGTTATCTTCTTCCAAACGCGTACCAATCAGACCAATGCCCAGGCTTTGAGTCCATGCCTTGAGCCAGATTTCAGGAGATGCACTGACAACAGTCACAGTATGCCCGTGGTTGAGATGCCATTGTATTTTTTCTAAAGCCCCGGGACGAAGGATTGCGGGGATACGATGCAACGCATAACGATCCGCGAGGGCTGTAAGATCCGTTATTTTCCAGTTCGCGAAAAAGTACTGCAGAACCTTTTGCTTGGCGGCTCCATTATGCATCAGTTTTACTGCATATGCGGCGAAAACAGGAGAAAGCATAAAGGCCCCGGCCACCATTTTGCGCGTGCCCACCGCAAAATGGATAAAATCGGCCAGGGAATCCTTCTTGGTCAGCGTCCCATCAAAATCAAACAGTGCCAGTGCGTTCATCGCCACTAAAGCTTTGTACGTTTAAAAATACATTCTGGCAGATGAATAATGATGGTCATAATCAGCCGCCAGACCGGTTTGACATACAGCGTGTTTTTCTTTTTTTTGACTCCCACAAATATTTTTTCCGCAACTTCCTGGGGCGTGGCTGTTAGTTTTTCCGGCAGGTCCAGCCCGGCAGTCATCTTGGTGGCTACGAATCCGGGCTTTACCGTGAGTACAGAAACTCCCGTAGCGAAAAGCCGATGGCGCAGACCTGATAAATAGGCTGAAAATCCTGCTTTTGCGCTGCCATAGAGGTAATTGCTTTTCCGGCCACGATCCCCGGCAACGGAGGAAATGCCGACAATGAACCCCCACCTGCGTCTTTCAAAATCTTCAGCTATGATCTCAAGAATGCTCACAGCCCCGGAGTAATTCGTATCAATGATGGACTTGGCTATGGTAAAATCATGCTGTGCGGCCTGCTGGTCGCCAAGTAGACCAAAGGCAACAATCACCCCAGAGGGTTTGGCGTTCAAATTTGCATAAAATGCAGCATGGGAATCGAAATCCAGGGCGTCGAAGAAAAACGTGCGGACCTCGACTCCATATTTTACGTTCAAGTTTTCGGCTTCCTTGATTAATTCTTCAGTATTTCTGGAAGCCAACTGGATATTATATCCAGCTTGGGCAAACCGCCGGGCTGTCGCCGTGGCCATGTCGCTGTTTGCGCCAAGAATCAGTACCCAATCCTGTGTCATAAGCTCAGCCTTTTTGATTGTAACGAGTTAAATTTTGTATCCAGCCCCATTTTTTTCCTGAAGGTTCTGAATTCTTCGATGTGTGGGTAGCCCTGTTCAAATGTTTCTTTGCTGACCCGGACATCTTTAGCCAAGTAGATGCGGCCGCCGTATCGAAGGACAATCTGATCAAGGTGATCCAGGAGGTTAAAAAGTCCTTTTTCAATTTTGAAATCAAGGGCAAGGGAATAACCTTCCATAGGAAAGGAGAGATAGTTTTGATTGGCCTTGCCGTAGAGTTTTAAGACGGCCAGAAACGATCCTTTGCCGCTTTGGGCGATAGTGCCCAATATTTCATTGAGCCCCTGAAAACTCACCTCTTTGGGCAGGATGAATTGATACTGGGTGAAACCATTTTTTCCATAAATGCGGTTCCAGTTATTGATCGCATCCAGGGGATAAAAAAAAGTATCAATATCGACTTTCTGATGAGAAACGCCCGCGGGTGCTTTTTTGTAATAGAGCCAGTTAAAGGCTTTGACGCTGAGGTTATTGAGAGCAAAGGAAGGAAAATTACAAGGGATGGTAAGTCGTTTTTTTTCTTTGTAATCAAGATGCATATCGTCCGCGAAATCACCTACCATGAGAAGGCATTTGCCGATATTGTTTCCCGTAGCCAGACAGTCGATCCATGCAACCGAGTAGGGCATATGGGAATATTCTTCAAACGCCTCAAAGGTTTCACGGAGATTTTTGGTTTTAATGGTAGTCTGGTTGATATTTTTTGATGTGACTTTTTTGAGAGATATCCGTGCATCCAGGATTACACCGGTCAGCCCCATTCCTCCACAGGTGGCATGGAAGAGTTCATCGCCCTTGGCACAGACGAGGATCTCGCCGTTTGGCTGCAGTACCCGCATCTCTTCAACGCATTCGCTGAAACACCCTTCCACATGATGGTTTTTCCCGTGAACATCACTGGCAATGGCCCCACCGATGGTGATGAGTTTGGTGCCAGGGGTAATTTTTAAGAACCATCCCCGGGGCAAAAAGGTTGCGATGATTTCCGATAAAAGAACCCCTGCTTCGCAGGTGAGCCGACCTGAGCTTTCATCAAAGGCCATCATCCTGTCGCGTGAGCGTTGCGGTGCATACTGCGTCGCCAATGCGCTGTCGCCGTAACTTCGTCCGTTGCCATAGGGTATGAGATTCTGGCGGTCCTGGATGCTATGCGCGAGTGTGTCTATGTTTTGAAAATGTACAGGATTGGCTTCAATTACGGGGTATCGCCCCCAAGCTGAAAATTTCATTTTTTGTCCCAAATAAATATAATGTTACATAAAATCCGGACTATAATTATAGTGAGTAAAGCTCACTGTGGTTTGTGTGCAACTATAAAGAATTGCTTTCCTAAAAATTTCCAGGCTACAGGACATTTGAGATATGCCTTAACTAGCCAGGGATGGGTAGGTAAAGCGCATTGTGTTGTATAAGGAAGAAAACGATCTATACAGACATCGATATTAAAGCCTCTAAGTTGCAACGCCTCACTTAAAGACAGATGGGTCAAACCCAAGTTGTGATCATAGAAGTCCCAATATTCACCTGGCAAATAACGAAGATTTGGGCCAAGAATTATATATTTTCCACCAGGCTTAAGCGTTACCAATACTTGATTTAAAAATTCGTCAAGAACCTTTTTGTTTGTCAGATGTTCCAAAAAATTTGATGTAAATACTACGTCGACACAACTATTAATAACTGAATCAATGCAGGTGGCCTGACATTGATAGAATTCAATTTCTGGTTTCAGAAAAAGTTTTGCATCGGTATTTAGGTCAATCGCAATTTTTCTTTCAGCCCTGATGTTGTTTAAAAATTCGCCGTATCCACATGCGATATCAACAACAGTATCAGTATCTTTGATAAATTTTTGAAAATAATTATGACAAAGTACTTGCCAAATCGCGTTTTTCCGATGGAGTTTGTCGTCTGAAAAACGAATTTTGTAGAGTTTAGATAAATTAAAATCGTTCATACTGTGTATCCTTGAACGCAAAAAATTTATAAATTAAAAATGTAGCAAACGTTGGAATAGTAACAGCAATTCCATGTGCAATGGCCTGAGTATAATTAATAATACCTACTGATTGTAAAATATGATTAATAAATTTTGATATAAGCAATACAACAGGAAAAAAAGATATATTTACAATAAAAAAATCACGTGCTTGCTTACATCTAGATTTCTCTGATTTAGGGAATACAAAAAAACTATTTAAAGTAAAAGCGACGACCATTCCGATAAAGTAAGCAAAAGTTATTGCCCATGAAAATGTGACCCACCGATTTAATAGAATTCGTGAAAGCCAATGAATAATTGCGGCCCCCCCCCCTGACACTAAAAATTTCACGAACTGTTTGGTAAAAAAAAGTTTAATCATACATTCATGTCCTTCGCTATGTTGCGTCCAAAATGGATACTCTCGGAAATTCCTCGATCTTCAGGATAATAGTACGAGGTATCCGCAACCCACAATCCTTTGACAGGGAGAGAGACTGGAGGGAGTTTATTCAGATATCCAGGTTCGCAAATAGGCTGGGCATAGCGGCAACGACTCACATGCATATCGATAAAATCTTCATTGGTCAGATCAGGATTAATCTTTGTGAGATACGATCGAACCTTTTGGCAAAAAACAGCATCATCTTCGGAAAATTTAGGATGTTCGCCGGGCATATAAAACGGAACATAGACGATATGCGTATCTAATATCCGAAGGTTTGTGTACTCAACGAGTCCTGGGATATCCATTTCAGAGTCATTGGTGTTAAGCCAAAAATTATCCGTTACCGATTTACGCAGCTTGGCATTGACACAGACAACTGCGATATTGTTCACGGATTGAAATCT